>JBBRDL010000134.1:0-9516 GCA_038203965.1 Chitinophagales bacterium
GGGGATTTTCAGGATGCGTATGGTACCGACGTTTTGCCTCTACGGGGCAAGAGGGATTTTCAGGATATATTTGCTATCAGCATGTATAACCTAAAAGTCAAATTCCTGAGTGAGAAGGAGTTTTTTTAATGCTGAATAATCAGCAGGTATAGATGAGCTTGTGACCGGAGCGCTCCTCCATTCTTTAATCCATTCCGATGGATAAAAACCAAGCGCTTTGACGATAACCTCTTCAAATTTGTAAGGATGAGCTGTAGCAACGATAGTTCCTTTGCCCCCATGCACCTTCAACATATGCCAAGCTGTGGCGGTGTGGGGATCTAAAAGGTATTGATGATGAAGCCATGCATCTTGTATTGCTTCTAGTATCTGTGCATCTGAAACAGATAGTGCCTTGAGCTTAGCAAGCCGGCCACGGTATTGATGCTGTTGTAAATATTGAAGTCGAATAAAATTACTTGGATCACTTACATCCATGGCATTAGCCAATGTAGAGATTGTCTTTGAAGGCGAATACTTCCCTGTTGTGAGAAATCGAGGTATGGTATCATTAGCATTGTGCGCTGCCAGTATTTCACCGAAATGCATTCCCATGTCATGCAATAAAAAAGTAGCCGCCAAATTTCCATAATTGCCACTGGGGATACATAAGGTGTCCTTGTGTCCACTTCCTTTTATTGCTTGCCACACTAAGGCATAAAAGATCATCTGCGGCAACCAACGGGCTATATTGATAGAATTTGCACTTGTTATATTGATTTCAGCACGAAGAGGTATATCATTAAAGGCACTTTTCACCATTCGCTGACAGTCATCAAAGCTGCCCTCCACTTCCAGTGCAATTATATTTCCACCTAACCCGGCAATTTGCATCTCCTGCAACGGGGAAATTTTTCCTTTAGGATAAAGGATGATTACTTTGATTCCAGGCTGATTATAGAACCCATTTGCTACTGCACCACCTGTGTCGCCAGAGGTGGCGACGAGTATCACCGTTTCTTTGGTTGGATCATTCCATTGAGCAAGACATCCTGCCAGAAATCTTGCTCCTACATCTTTAAAGGCCCACGTAGGACCATGATATAATTCAAGAACACGGATATCCGTGTTGCCAATGGTCCTGAGTGGCATTTCAAATAAAAAAGTATGGTCAATGATCGATCGCAATTGCGTTTCGTTAAACTCATCCTTCACATAAGGATATAGTATAGCAAATGCAAACTCTTTAACACTAACCGACTGAATTTTGGTTAAGAAATCAGCATCAAGTTGGGGTATAGACTCAGGTACAAACAATCCTCCTCCCTCTGGAATACCAAGCAGAACGGCTTCTTTGAAACCAACTTTAGATTGCGTACCACTTGTGCTAATAAATTTCATTTTATCAGACGTTGGCTATTGAAATCACATCTGCGAGTATACCGGATGCAGTCACATCAGGCCCTGCTCCTGCACCGGCTATCACCATAGGTCTTTGTCTATATCGATCTGTCCATATCAGTATGATATTATCAGTACCCTTGAGATGATAAGCAGGATGTGCGCTGCCAATTTGTTCAAGGCCTGTCGATACTTTTCCCTGA
Organism: Chitinophagales bacterium; assembly: GCA_038203965.1. Classification (GTDB taxonomy): domain Bacteria; phylum Bacteroidota; class Bacteroidia; order Chitinophagales; family Saprospiraceae; genus Opimibacter. The sequence continues at coordinate 1,584 of JBBRDL010000134.1, forward strand.
TCGAGTGTCGCCATATATCTCCATCTTTTATTTTCAGTAGCCAGTCTCACTCTTTCGTCTTCAAATCGGGTGTCCAGCGCCTGCAGGTTTTGATAGAGACCCTCCCAATCATCCGGCTGTAAAGTAGTAGAAGGAAGAAATGGTTTGTTGTCAATATCCTCCATCTCCAGAGTGAGTCCGGCTTCGCGTGACAGGATCAGGATTTTGCGCATTACATCTTTCCCACTGAGGTCAAGTGCGGGATTAGGTTCAGTGTATCCTTTTTCCCTTGCCTCCGTGACAGCATCAGAAAACATGCACCCATCACTCCCTACTCTATCGAATATATAATTGAGACTACCGGATAATACGGCTTCAATCCGATGGATCCTATCCCCGGTCAGGACTAGATCACGTATGGTTTTGATGACAGGTAATCCTGCACCGACATTTGTTTCGTTGAGAAACTTGACATTATGATTTAGGGCAAGCTCTTTTAATCTTTTATACACCGGATATGGAGAGGATGCGGCAATTTTATTGGCTGTCACCACATGGACACTGGATGCAAGCATATCCGGATAGATTTCACTGACCTGCTCAGAAGCGGTAACATCAATCAGGATACTGTTTCGGAGGTTAAAGGTTTTAATTTCGGTTTTCCATTCAGTCAAGCTTAGCGATTTGCCTTTATCTTGTAATGTGGCCATCCAATCTGTCAGATCAATTCCGTTTGAATCGAGAAACATTCGTTTGCTATTGGCGATTCCGCATATTTTAATGTCAAGATTACCTGCTTCAAAGAATGTCTTCTGAGCTGTGGCAATTTGTTGAATGAGTGTAGCACCCACATTACCGGCTCCAAGCAGGAAGAGGTGAATCGTTTTGTACTTTGAAAGGAAAAACCCCTCATGTAATACATTCAAAGCCTTGCTGACATTGTATTGATTGATCACAAAAGAAACATTACGCTCTGTCGCCCCCTGAGCTATCGCCCTGATATTGATACCATTCTCACCAAGCAGACTGAATATTTTTCCTGCGACACCAGAACGCTCTCTCATGCCATCTCCAACGACCGCAACGAGCCCAAGATGCTGTTCTACAAATACGGGATCAATTTTCGTTGTGGTCAATTCAAATTCATACGCATTTTCAATGGCGTTTTTTGCTTTGATAGCATCTTCCCTGGTCACCGCAAAACAAATACTATGCTCGGAGGAAGATTGGGTGATAAACAATATGTTGATTCGCTCCTGAGCTAATGCATGAAACATTCGCTGGGCAATACCTGGCACACCGATCATTCCTGTACCTGAGATCGTAGTCAGAGCAATATCCTGTATAGAGGTCAGCCCTTTGACAAAATAAGGCCCATGATCAGGATGTTTTGAAATTGTCGTTCCGGGATGTTCTGGTTGAAATGAATTCTTAATAACGATAGGGATCTCTTTGGCCATGGCAGGCTGAATGGTCGGCGGATAGATCACCTTCGCGCCGAAATAACTCAATTCCATCGCCTCTTCGTAACTCATCTCCGGAATAGTGATGGTATCCCTGACCAGTCTGGGATCAGCAGACATCATACCATTGACATCTGTCCATATCTCAAGCAACGATGCATCCAATGCCCCGGCAAATATAGCAGCTGTATAATCCGATCCTCCTCTGCCTAACGTGGTACTCTCCGCTGAATGACTTCTGGCAATATATCCCGGAGCTATGTGAATACGGCTACCCTTTAAAATTTCATCTTTTATTCTTTTGTCGGTCGATTCAAAATCAACGCTGGCGGCGAGATATTGATTATCCGTCACGATCACTTTCCGGCTATCGATCCATCTGGGAGATAAACCTTCATGCTCCATAGCAGCGGCTACAATCCTTGAAGAGAGAAGTTCGCCATAGCTCATGATATGCGCTTTAGTTTTGGCTGTGAGATCCCCGACCAGGAAAAGTCCTTTGCATATCTCTCCAAGACGTTGCAGCGGTTCCCTGACCTGAATGATGAGTTTTGAGGAAACAGCAGCTGAGAATGGGATCGAACCGATGCATTCATCATGTTTCCGGGAGATGGCCTCTACAACTGTTTTAAAGGATTCATCCTGTGCAGCTGCCTTATGACAAGCCTCCTCGAGCAGATTTGTGATGCCTGACATGGCGGATACGACCACAACGACAGGATGATGCTCAGCCCGCTGTTGGACAATACGGATCAATTGGAGGATTCGTTCAGCGCTTCCTACCGATGTGCCACCGAATTTCATTACAATCATACTTAAACCTGATTTTAGTACATGCAAGCCGCAAAAATAGCCCATACAATGCCAGCAGGTATGGATTCAACCCTTAATCAAATCTTAAAGGCTTAATTTAGGGGCTGATTACATTAATGATAGCTTTGCATAACTCCCGCCATATATTCTTTTTCCTGATCTGCGTGGCGGAGATAATAAGCTGTAAATCGAATAGCAAAATGAAACATCCCTATACCAATAAGCTCATTGAAGAAAGCAGTCCATACCTGCTGCAACATGCCCATAATCCGGTGGATTGGTATCCATGGGGCGAAGAAGCTCTCGAAAAAGCAAAGAAGGAAAAAAAACTATTGCTGATCAGCATTGGTTATTCATCCTGCCATTGGTGTCATGTGATGGAGCACGAATCATTTGAGGACACTTCGGTAGCCGCCTTCATGAACGAAAACTTTATCAATATCAAAGTGGATCGTGAAGAGCGCCCCGACATCGATGATGTGTACATGACCGCATGCCAGTTGTCCTCCGGAGGCAGTTGTGGTTGGCCTTTGAATTCATTTGCATTACCTGATGGAAGACCTGTATGGGCAGGCACCTACTTCCCTAAAACAAAATGGCTGGAAGTCCTTGAATATTTCCGAAAGACATGGGATGAAGAGGGCGACAAGCTGGAAGATTACGGCAATCGGCTTGTGGCCGGCGTAAGAGACAACGGACTGGATAGTATCCTGGCAGAAACGGATCAGGCATTTACTTCACAGGATGTACTTGATCTTGCCAAGCAGTTTAAGGACAGGGTTGATCCACAGTCCGGTGGGCGAAGAGGTGCTCCCAAATTTCCTATGCCCAACAACTGGCAATATCTCATGCACTACGCATACAGGTATGATGATCTCAAAGCAAAAGATCTGCTGTTAACGACCCTTGACAAAATGATGATGGGAGGGATTTATGATCAGCTTGAGGGTGGTTTTGCAAGGTATTCAACAGATTCGCTTTGGCTTGTACCCCATTTTGAAAAAATGCTTTATGATAACGGGCAATTAGTCTCCTTATATGCACAAGCTTATGCCTGGACTGGAAAGAAGGAATACATAGATGTTGTAAAACAAACCACTGATTTTGTTGATCAATACTGGAGTGATCCTTCAGGTGGTTTTTATAGTTCGTTTGATGCAGACAGTGAAGGTGAAGAAGGAAAGTTTTATGTGTGGACAAAAGAGGAGCTTGATCAACTGATCCCTGAAGGCCTGGATCGTGAATTATTTTATATCTACAATGATATACGTCCTGCAGGAAACTGGGAACATAAAAACAACATACTACAACGTCATAGACGTGGCGAAGAAGTTGCGCTGCAATTTAAAATAACACCTGAAGTGTTCTATGCAAGCATTGAGAAATCAAACAAGACAATACTCGCTGAACGTAAAACAAGAATATCACCAGGTCTGGATGATAAAATACTGACCTCCTGGAATGGGCTCATGTTGCAGGGTTATATTGATGCATACAGGGTTACCGGAACGGCTTCCTATCTTGAAAGAGCCATAAAAAATGCAGATTTTATAGTCCGGGAAATGGTCAAAGATGGATATCGTCTCGATCGGAATTATAAAAACGGTAAATCCACGATCAATGGATTTCTGGATGATTATGCTATAACTATTCAGGCATTCATTTCGCTATACCAGGCTACCTTTGAAAGTAAATGGCTCGATCACGCCAAAGGATTGACGAATCAAGTGTTTTCCCATTTTGATGGTGATGGATCCGGTTTCTTTTATTTTACCTCAGATCTGGATCCTCCACTCATAGCACGAAGAATAGATTTCGGTGACAATGTGATTCCTTCAGCTAACAGCATCATGGCTCGGAACTTATTATTATTGGGTGAAATGCTCTATGATACCGCTTATATAGAGAGAGCTAAAAAGATGTTTAACCAGGTATGGCCAAGGCTCAAAAAGGATGGGCAGCCTTCTTTTTACAGCAATTGGTGTCAGTTAATGCTTTCCCTTGAAAAACCTCCCTTTGAAATAGCTATTGTAGGAAAAGATTTTCAAAAAACACTTGATGAATTCCTAAGGACGTATCAACCAGATGCTATCCTTCTGGGTGGTGCTGATGAAGGAAACCTGCCTTTACTAAAACACAAACTATCTAAAGGAGAGACACTTATATATGTATGTCAAAACAAAACATGTAAGCGACCTACAACTTCATACGAGGAAGCAAGAGGGTTGATGACAGAATGAAAACTGCCTGAGGTCGCCTGATTTTATTTAGTTTTGCACACGCATTAGAAAAGATCAAGATTCATGAATTTACACGAATACCAGGGAAAAGAATTACTCAGCCGCTATGGTGTTAAGATCCAGCGCGGCATCGTCGCTCAAAATGTAGAAGAGGCTGTTGACGCTTATCATAAAATAACTTCACAATCAGGAAGCCCTGTTGCTATAGTTAAAGCTCAGCTTCATGCAGGGGGAAGAGGTAAAGGTGGTGGTGTCAAATTGGCTAAAAACCTTGAAGAGCTTAAACTTCATGCGAGCAATATCATCGGCATGATGCTCAAGACACCACAGACACCAGGTGGTATGGAAGGTCCCGGCAAACTCGTAAGACAAGTACTTATCGCCGAAGACGCCTTTGTGCCTACGTTTGACCAATGCAAAGAACTATACATGTCTATTCTGACAGATCGGGCCAGGCAATGTAATGTCATCATCTACTCTACCGAAGGTGGAATGGATATCGAGGCTGTTGCAGAAAACACGCCGCACCTTGTACATAAAGAATATGTTGATCCGGTGCAAGGGTTGCAGGGATTTGAAGGTCGAAAGATTGCCTTCAATCTTGGTCTCAGCGGCGATGCCTTTAAGCATATGACAAAATTTGTAGCACAGGTTTATAAAGCATTTGTAGACACCGATGCTACCCTACTCGAAATAAATCCTGTGCTGATCAATGGATATGGCGAAATCGTCGCTGTCGACTGTAAAGCTTCGATGGATGAAAATGCACTCTTCCGTCACAAAGACATCGAAGCGATGCATGATCCCAATGAAGATGATGCCACCGAACTCGAAGCAAAAGAATTTGGTCTCAACTATGTCAACCTTGATGGAAATGTAGGCTGTATGGTCAACGGCGCGGGACTCGCTATGGCGACCATGGATATCATCAAGCTGTCCGGAGGATCTCCGGCCAACTTCCTTGATGTAGGCGGTACAGCAGATGCAAAACGGGTTGAAAACGCCTTTCGTATTATTTTAAAAGATAAAAATGTAGAAGCTATTCTGATCAATATCTTCGGAGGTATCGTCAGGTGCGACAGAGTAGCTCAGGGCGTTGTGGATGCGTATAATAATATCGGCAATATCACGGTGCCGATCATTGTCAGGCTGCAAGGAACGAATGCGGACCTGGCAAAAAAGATCATTGATGAAAGTGGTCTGCAAGTCAAATCTGCTATACTTTTGCAGGAAGCCGCCGAACTCGTTTCCGAAGTATTGAAAGGCAAAAGCTGATTGAATGCAGCATGTCAGAACAGCCGTCATATTCCTTACTTGAACTCAATCAATATATCCGGAGAGTTATCTCCCTCAATTTTGACGAACCCGTCTGGATCGAATGTGAGATAGGTCAAGCTTCACTTTCAAGGGGGCATTGGTACCTGGATTTAATTCAGAAAGAAGAAAACAGTATCGTCGCACAGTGCCAGGCGGCTATGTGGGCTAATGTCTACTTTTTTCTAAAACGGAAGTCCCCGATACCCCCAGAAGATATTCTTAAACAGGGCGTTGCCGTTAAGCTAAAAGTCAATGTTGATTTCCATGAGCGATATGGGTTAAAACTCATTATCGAAGATATTGACAGCAGCTTCACTATGGGCCAATTAGAAATGCAGCGTCAGGCTATATTGAAAGCCATTCAGGAGCGTGGCCTCATCCGAAAAAATGCAGAGACACATCTTCCGGTAATGGTGCAACGTCTTGCTATAGTGAGCTCAGAGCGGGCAGCAGGATATAAAGATTTTATCAAGCATCTGGAGGACAATTTCTATGGTTATGACATTCGTATCGAGCTTTTTGAAGCGGCTATGCAAGGTCAGCAAGTGGAAACTGAAATATTAGCTTGTCTGGAGAAAATTGAAAATGCACAAACCTCCTATGACGCTGTGGCAATAATCCGTGGCGGCGGTGGGCGAACAGATCTTGCCGCATTTGATAATCTACCTTTGGCCGTGCGAGTTGCAAGCTTTCCAATTCCAATACTGATTGGTATTGGTCATGAAATCGATCAGTCCGTCCTGGATATTGTTGCTTATAAATCATTGAAGACGCCAACTGCAGTAGCTGATTTCATTATAGAGCACAATGCGACTTTTGAAAGCACCTTAGATGGTATTGGCGTACTGATTCGCGATGAAGCTTATGAACGTTTAGAGTACGAATCAAGGAAGATTACAGAATTAGTGCATGGATTAAATCACGCCGTTCGTTCAAGAATCATGATGGAGAAACATTCAATTGATCATGCGCTGAATATGGTGCGTCATTCCGGAAAACATCTGATCAGTAAGCATCAACAACAAATTGAGTTTATGGATACGCTGCTCAAGGCGATTGATCCTGACAAGGTCTTATCACGGGGATACACCATCACGAGTGTTGAAGGCCGGACGATCACCCATGCTGAGGCGCTGTTGGCTGGCATGACTATACAGACCACATTTATTGATGGAACCATTAAAAGTAAAGTAGAATGACAAAGAAGACGACGGATTACGATAAAGCTATGATCCAGTTGGAAAAACTGGTCGAAAAGATACAACTTGGCCAGATGGGTCTGGAAGAAATGCGTGGTGAAGTTAAGGCAGCTCTTGAGCTGATTAAATTATGCCGTGCCAAGCTTCGAGATATTGAAACCGATCTGGATGCGTTGTTGGATGAGGAAGAATGAGGAGTGTAGAATATGGAACAAGGAAAAAGGAATAAGGAACATGGAGCAAGGAACAGGGAGCAGGGAGCAGGGAGCAAGGAGCAAGGAACAGTGGAAATTTTCAACTAGCCGCGTGAACTATTAACCCCGGGGTTTTCGGAGCCATGTTGCTGAAAGCAACGAAGTGGAGAAACACAGACGCGACGCGGCTCAGCACTCGGCGACTGCTCGAGAACGCGCAGCTCCTGCGCGAGCGGTTCGGTGGTCGACCGGGCTTCGACCTCTTCCAGATCGACGACGGATGGCAGGAGGCCTACGGCGACTGGCGTCCACGTGATCGCTTCCCGGCCGACTTCGGCGAGCTGGTCGAGCAGATCCACTCGCTGGATCTCCGGTGCGGACTCTGGCTCGCGCCGTTCATGGTCGAGGCGGGCGCGACGGGCGTCGGCTCCGACCACGAGGACTGGTGCATCGTCGACATGTCGACCGACGAGACGCTGCGGGACCGGCACCGGCGGTGGGCGCTCGACGCGTCGAACCCGGACGTCCTCGACTACCTCCGCGATCTCGGCGCGACGGTCCGTGGGTGGGGCGTCGACATGGTGAAGCTGGACTTCCTCTACCAGGGCGCGCAGGAGGGTCTGCGCCACGACCCGACGGTGACCGGCACCCAGGCGCTGCGAACCGGGCTCGGACGATTCGTCGACCAGCTGGGCGACCACGTGTACGTGCTCGGCTGCGGCGCGCCC
>JBBRDL010000135.1:0-9470 GCA_038203965.1 Chitinophagales bacterium
GTATGTTGCCAATCCATATAATTGACAAAGAAGATAGCCGCCAGTCCGGCGATGATCACAGGGATCATCAACTTGCGCAGATTGAAAATCTCTGCCACCAGGCAAAGCAATCCGAGACAACAGGTAGAGATTAATGTATACACAATATATGTGGTTCTGGATGGGATGAAAGCCGGAGCCAACATCCCATCGAATTAAATAATTGTTTTATTCAATATCGTTTGCAGCACCGGCTCTGCCATGTCCATGATTGGTTTTGGATATATACCCATTGCAATAATCACCACGACAAGTATGCCCAGTGCCAGTTTTTCATTCCAATATAAATCCGGGAATTCGGGTACACGAATACCTGATTCGCCCAGCATTACTTTTTTATACATGCGTAACATATAGACCGCACCAAGAATAATCGTCAACCCGGCAAAAGCAGAAAGCCAGGTATTATATTCATAAATGCCATAGAGAAGCAAAAACTCTCCGATAAATCCATTCGTCAGCGGCAGTGCCACACTTCCCAGCACTATGATTATAAACATCGTACTAAACTGTGGTGCAAGATTTCGTATGCCACCTAGTTCATTTGATTCATTTGTATGGGTGCGGTTGAAGATGATGTCCGCACAAAAGAACAGCCCAACGACATTGACACCATGTGCCACCATTTGCACTACACTTCCCTGTAAACCCTGGATGTTAAGTGCAAAAATCCATGCCGCAATTAATCCAACGTGTGCAAGAGAGGAATAGGCTAGCAGGTTTTTAAGATTGCGTTGTTTGATCGCAATGATCGAAGCATATACAATACCAATCACGCAAAGGGTAATGGCCAATGGTCCCCATTTGGCTACACCCATAGGCAGGATCGGCAGCAGCCATCGAATGAGACTGTATGTACCCATCTTGAGCATGATACCGGACAATAGCATAGTTCCCTGTGTAGGAGATTCCCGGTAGGTATCTGCCTGCCAGGTATGAAAAGGTACAATTGGAATCTTGATGGCAAAAGCAAGAAAGAACATCCAAAACAACCAACTCTGGTTTCCATCCGAAATATAGATTCTGTAGAGCTCGCGAATATCAAAAGACTGATCAGGATTGTACCAGTATAGCATGATAAATCCAAACAGCATCAATAAGCTACCTGCCAGCGTATAAATAAAAAACTTTAAGGTGATCGCCACACGGTTTTTTCCACCCCAACGCAAGGCTATAAAATAAATAGGTATCAGCGCCAGTTCCCAGAAGATATAATAGAGCAGCCCATCCATCGCCATGAACACGCCAACAAGCGCAAATTGCATGAGTAATATCAGCGAAAAGTAACCTGCCGCATTTGGAGTATTCCTGTTGAAGGCAGAGAGTATGATGATCGGGATCAGGAAATTGGTCAACAAGAGCATCACAAGACTCAACCCATCAATCGCCAGGTGAAAGCCGACTCTCGGTGACGCAATCCATTCGTGAAAAACATAGAAGGCTTCAGGTCCTGAGGACTGGAATACATTTACAGCGTATCCAGTGAATGCCAATTCAACGACAGCCAATCCCAGGGCTAATTTTGAAGCAAGCTTTGAGCCACCCAACAATACGAGGAGGGCAGCCAGCAGCGGGAAGAATAAGAGTAGTAGCGTCATCATCAGATCAGCAGTCGGATTATAAATAGAACAACCATCCCAATCACCATCGCAAAGACATAGAAACCGGTATTACCTGTCTGAAGTAAGCGTAAAGTTCTGCCACCGGAATCCATGATGTCCCCGGTAGCATTTACGACACGATCGACAACCTGTTTGTCAAAAAAGTTTCCTAACCATTCAGACATTCTGAAAACCGGATTAACAATCAGGCTTTCAAAGATTTCATCGACGTAAAATTTATGGTAGATAAGTTTAGGTAGTCCTGTGAGTTCATTATCACCTTCAGGCATCGCTTTGAGAGTGATATATTTTCTTCGCGCATACAATATCATCAGGATCGCAGCAAGCCCCGCCAAAGACATCAATCCGATTTCCATTGTGTGACTTATTTTTTCTCCATGATGCAGCAATGAAGCAGAAGGCTCCGTCACGGACGATAAGTATGTGCCCAGCAAGTGGCTTACATGAAATACAGAAGGTAAGCCAATCAGGCCTCCAACAACCGCCAGCACACACAATACGATTAATGGAACGGTCATGGTCCATGGTGATTCATGAATATGATGCCGTGTTGCTTCTGTGCCTCTGAAGTTGTTAAAAAAGGTCAGGAAGACTAACCTGAACATATAAAATGCGGTAAGCAATGAACTGACAAATAAAATAATCCATATCAACTTGTTTTGCTCGAAGGCATGCGCCAGAATTTCATCTTTAGAGAAAAAACCTGAGAGTAATGGAAAACCTGAAATCGCCAGCGACGCCAGGATGAAAGTTAAGTAGGTGACAGGGATCAGTTTTTTCAAACCTCCCATGTTGCGAATGTCCTGTTCGCCATGTAACGCATGAATCACACTACCTGCCCCAAGGAACAATAAGGCTTTGAAAAAGGCATGTGTCACCAGATGGAATATTCCACTGGAGAAAGCTCCTAATCCAAGTGCGGCAAACATCAAACCAAGTTGTGAGACAGTGGAGTAGGCGAGGACTTTTTTGATATCATTCTGTTTAAGCCCGATGACAGCTGCAAACACCGATGTAGCCACTCCGATCCAAAGGATCACCGTCAGGGTGGTTGGAGCCATGGCAAAAAGAACATTTGATCGTACGATCATATAGATACCAGCGGTGACCATCGTCGCGGCGTGAATCAAAGCAGATACAGGCGTCGGTCCGGCCATAGCATCAGGCAGCCAAGTGTACAATGGAAGCTGAGCTGACTTGCCAATCGCGCCAACAAACAAGAGCAAAGTGATGCCGATTAATAACGTACTGTTTGCAGACATGCTCGATGCTAGTCCTTCCACAGCCTGGATGTCCAGGGTTCCGAAATGGAAAAGAATAAAGAACATGCCCAGTAAAAATCCAAGGTCTCCTATGCGGTTCATCACAAAAGCTTTCTGAGCTGCATCATTATAGGCTTCGTTTTTAAACCAAAAACCAATCAAGAGGTACGAACAGAGTCCGACACCTTCCCAGCCAATAAACATCATGAGATAGTTACTGCCCATGACGAGTAACAGCATGAAAAAGATGAACAGATTCAAATAAACAAAGAAGCGCGTGAATCCTGCATCATCATGCATGTACCCTATGGAATATAGATGGATCAGGAATCCTATGCCCGTCACCACCATCAACATGATCATCGTCAACGAATCGATCCACAGTCCGAATGAAATATCAATGTTGCCAAATGAAATCCAGTTAAATAAATCGATCTGGATGGCCTCTGATGCCCCGAGATCTTTGAAGATCAACAATACGCAGATAAAGGAGGATAGCACCGCCAGGCTCCCTATCCATCCTGTACTTCCTTTGGGCAGGTATTTTCCAAGCAGACCATTGACCAGGAATCCCATCAGCGGGAGCAACGGAATCATTAGCCCCAGGAAGGTCAAAGTTGGATTATTGGTTATCGTTTCTGTCACTGTCTTTTATTTATAAATCACCACTATAGGAATGCTAAGGTGGTGACCGTCTACCATTTTAATTTATTCAATACATCAATATCCGTACTGCCGGTATTGCGATAAATGCTGATCAGTAAGGAGAGCCCCACAGCTACCTCTGCTGCAGCGACCACCATGATAAAAAAGACAAAGACCTGTCCATCACTGTTTCCGCTATAGGCGGAAAAGGCAACGAGAAGGAGATTGACGGAATTGAGCATCAGCTCGATGCACATCAGGATGATGATCGCATTGCGCCTGAAGAGGACCCCCATCACACCGATGCAGAATAAAAAGCTACTTAGAAATAGGTACCAGTTAAGCGGAACTAAATGTGCTGCTTGTTCCATATCAATGTTTTTCTTTTTTGGACAATACGACTGCGCCGATCATCGCTGAAAGGAACAGGATAGATGAGATTTCAAAAGGCAATAAAAATTTGGTGAATAACTGCTGCCCGACATGTTGCACCAGGCCTTTATCAGAGGCAGGTGGCAAAGCAAAGTCGCCAAGGGTAGTAGCTTTTAATGATGCGAGCAAGGTGACAAAGAGCATGCCTGCGGCAATCGTAGCGGCAATTTGTAATTTCCCCGACTTGGGTACGTCTGCATCTGTATTGAGATTGAGCAACATTACTGTAAAAAGGAAGAGGACCATGATAGCACCTGCATACACGATCACGTGTGTGATCGCGAGAAATTGTGCATTGAGCAGAATATAATGGCCGGCTATCGTGAAGAAGCAGAAGATGAGGGAGAGTACGCTGTACATTGGTTTGCGCGTAAATACCACCACGAGTGCACTCAATATTGTCATTCCCGACAATGAAAAAAATAATAGTTGGCTCATCCTTTTTTATCTTTCTTATGATTTGTCAAAAGATCCTGACAGCTCATACATCCATTTCATAGTTCTTTTTACGTCCGCTTATATCGACACGCGTTTCCGGTGTAGTACCTTCCACCAATAGATCCTTTCCCCAGATAAATGTATTGCGGGCATAATTGGAAGGCAATAATCTGTCTGTAAGGTATATGGCGTCTTTGGGGCAAGCCTCTTCACACAGTCCGCAGAAAATGCAGCGGAGCATATCGATTTCGTACATCGCAGCATATTTTTCTTCGCGATAGAGGTGTTCTTCACCTTTCTGGCGTTCGGCAGCGTCCATGGTAATGGCTTCTGCAGGACACGCCACTGCGCAAAGTCCACAAGCTGTACAATTTTCACGGCCTTGTTCATCACGTTTTAAAACATGAACTCCTCTGTAGACGACTGCAATAGGCCTTTTTTGTTCGGGATAGCGGACAGTTACTTTCTTTTTGAAAATATGGGAGAACGTGATCATCATGCCTTTAATGATGGCAGGGAGATAGAGTTTTTCTACCCAGTTGAGGGTTTTGACAGAAGCTACTTTCGATCGATTGGTCAGTTGCATAGTATTTATTTTACAAAAGTGAGCCATGCACCGGTAGCCAGTACATTGAAGATCGATAGTGGAATCAATACCTTCCATCCCAGGTGCATGAGTTGATCGTACCGGAATCGTGGCACGGTCCAACGTACCCACATAAAGAAGAAGATAAAGAAGAATATTTTAGCAAAGAGCACACAAATGCTCACAATGGCTGCGATGTTAGGAGACAAGTTGAGACTATCAATGCCCGGGAAATGATAACCACCAAAAAACAGACAGGATATGATCGCTGCGGAAATAAACATATTGATGTATTCCGCGAATAAGAAAAATCCAAGTTTCATCGAGCTGTACTCGGTATGATACCCACCGATAAGTTCGCTCTCTGATTCCGGCAGATCAAATGGTGCACGGTTACATTCTGCAAATGCGCAAATAAGGAAAATCAGAAAACCCAGCGGCTGGTATATTACATTCCAGTGAAAACCTTGCTGCATGTCAACAATTTCTCTCAGGTTGAGGGAATTGGACATGAGGATGATGGAGATAATGGCCATTCCCATCGGGACTTCATAACTGATCATCTGCGAGGAAGCACGTAATGCGCCGATTAAAGCAAATTTATTGTTGGAAGCCCATCCTCCGATCATGATACCATAACCTCCTATGGAAAGTACAGCAAGCAGATACAGGATGCCAACGTTAAGATCAGCGACCTGCAAACTGAATACATGATCACCAAAAACGAATGATTTACCCCAAGGTATAATAGCGCTGGTCATCAAGGCCGTCAGAATAAACAGGGAGGGCCCAAGAATGAATAGAAACTTATCAGCGTCCTTGGGCGTGATATCTTCTTTCAGAAAAAATTTGCCCCCATCCGCCAGGGGTTGTAATATGCCCCAGGGGCCAGCGCGATCCGGCCCGATACGGTCCTGAATGAGAGCAGCAATTTTGCGTTCTCCATACGTTGAGTAAGCAGCAATGCCCAGACTGACTACGAAGATGATAACGATCAGGATGACCTTATCTAATATTAACCACCAATCTATCATTCCGGGAGCGCTTTAATATCGTTGAGTGTTAATTCATTTGGTTTGACCAGTTTCTTGTATTTGTTAGCGGAGATGACGCTATGTCTGCTTATCTCGCGGACACCTTCGATCGTCCAGTCACTGGTTTGTTTTTTGTCAAAGCGACATTCGTTGCAGATAAATTCAGCCACTTCACCCCATTGATCTTTTCGTCCGGTGACGCGCAGCACATCATCTCCTTTATACCAGAGTACAACTTTACCGGAGCATTTGTCACAATCACGATGGGCATCCACAGGTTTTGTAAACCACACTCTGCTCTTAAAACGGAAAGTTTTATCGGTCAACGCGCCTACCGGGCAAACATCGATCATATTGCCGGAAAAATCATTGTCTATAGCTTCCTTGATGTATGTAGAGATTTCAGAAGCATCTCCCCTATTGAGTACGCCATGTACGCGACCGTCGGTGATTTGCTCAGCCACTTTCACACATCTGTAACACAGAATGCATCGGGTCATGTGCAGTTGGATCGTATCTCCAATGTCTATTTTATCGAAAGTCCTGCGTTCGAAATCAGTCCTTGTTTTGTATTGGCCGTGTTCGTAGGATAGATCCTGAAGATGACACTCACCGGCCTGATCGCAGATCGGGCAGTCGAGCGGATGATTCAGCAACAGGAATTCAACTACACCTGCCCTGGCCTCCTGCACTTTAGGAGAAAGTTCGTTTGTGACGACCATGCCATCCAAGACATTGGTGCGGCATGATGCAACAAGTTTGGGCATGGGACGTGGATCTTTTTCAGACCCCTTGGTGACTTCCACCAGGCACGTGCGACAATATCCACCACTTGTGTTCAGACTTGTATAATAGCACATGGCCGGAGGCGCCACTTCAGGGCCAATCATCCTGGCTGCCTGCAGTATGGTCGTACCATCGGGCACGTCTATTTCAATTCCATCGATAGTTACTTTTGCCATTCTTTTATATTCATCAAACTCCTCGCGGAGTTCTGGTTATTTTTTCAATTATATTTCTGCAAGTACAAGGTTGCGACAGTGATTGTAATAACTCACTTCATGTATTTGATTCGGGTTGTTAACGTACGCTTCAAATTCATGACGGAAATGACGTATAGCACTGGCGACAGGCCAGGCAGCTGCATCGCCAAGCGGGCAGATGGTGTTGCCTTCAATTTTGCGCTGGATATCCCAGAGCAAATCAATATCTGATATAGAGCCATGTCCATCCAATATTTTGTGGAGGATCTTTTCCATCCAGCCTGTTCCTTCTCGACATGGGCTACACTGGCCACAACTTTCGTGATGATAGAATCGAGTAAAGGTGTATAGGTTGTGGACGATACTAGCGCTTTCATCCATGACAATAAAGCCTCCTGATCCAAGCATAGTGCCTGTAGCAAAACCACCGTCTGCAAGGGATTCGTAAGACATCAGGCGTGGTTCGCCAGTGGCCGTTTTGAGAATCAGCTCAGCAGGTAAAATAGGTACGGAAGAACCGCCGGCCACTACAGCTTTAAGTTTCTTGTCATTTAAGATGCCGCCACAGAATGCATCCGAGTAGATAAATTCTTCGACGGGTACACCCAATTCAATTTCATATACACCAGGCTTTTTAATATGCCCTGAAGCGGAGATGAGTTTGGTACCGGTAGATTTGCCAATGCCGATATTGCTGTATTCTTCGCCACCATTATTTATAATTGACACCACTGCAGCGATGGTTTCCACATTATTCACTACCGTAGGGCAGTCATACAAACCTTTTACAGCAGGGAAGGGTGGTTTGATACGTGGATTTCCACGTTTACCTTCCAGTGATTCGAGTAAAGCTGTTTCTTCGCCGCAGATATAGGCACCTGCACCCGGGTGCACGTAGATATCATGATCGAAACCACTGCCCTGTATGTTTTTGCCTAACCAACCGTTTTGGTATGCTTCAGCAATTGCTTTTTCCAGGATACGGATGATATAGAAAAATTCTCCGCGGACATATATGTAGGACGTATGTGCACCAAGTGCAAAACTGGAAGTGATCATCCCTTCTAGCAGCAGGTGAGGGATGTGTTCCATCAGGTAGCGGTCTTTGAAGGTGCCTGGCTCTGATTCATCTGCGTTACAGACCAGGTAGCGGGGCACTCCTTCAGGTTTTGCAAGGAAGCCCCATTTCATGCCTGTAGGAAAGCCGGCGCCACCACGACCACGCAATCCTGATTTTTTTACTTCTTCGAGTACGGTATCAGGCGTCATGGTCTTCAGTGCTTTTTCCACTGAAGCATAGCCGCCCTTGCTACGATAGACATCGTAGCTCTGGATGCCCGGCACGTCGATATGTTCTAATAAGAGTTTACGTTGCATATCTAGTTATTGGATCGCAGATGACGCAGATGAATTATAAAAAGTATTACGCAGATTATGATTTATCATGTCGAAAAGGAAATTCGTTGTTTTTTGGATCGCAGATGACGCAGATGAATTATAAGAGGATTTACGAAGATTATGATTTATCATGTTCTATTAACTTGTTGTTTTTCTTGATCGCAGATGACGCAGATTTATTTAGAAAATCCTTTGTCCTGATACTGCTTTTTATTTTTTGATACTATAGACCTCCTGTATTGCAATGATGGCAAACCAAAATTGACTATCAGGCCTAATTCCTGTTTGGTTGCCGATAGATAATTTATAACCTGTCCATGATGGGGATCCGATGGTCCATTAATTGCCTTGAGTTCAACCATGATATGTCCATATGCAATAATGTCTGCTTCAAAGGTCTTTTTTAATTGGACATCTTTGTAATACACATGGAGAACTTTATGCTGTTCAAAGGGTATACCTCTTCTCTCCAATTCGATACATAGTGCTTCATGATATACGCTCTCCAAAAAACCACGACCAAGCACTGTATGAACCTCCATGCAAGCTCCAATAATCTTATACATTTCCTCCTGGTAAGGATACGCAGCAGCTGAATATACGCCATCCTCATCCATCAGCAGGAGGTCAGGATTAATTTGGTGATTTAAATTAGCGTAATTCATTTTTTTTTAATAATTCTGCGTCATCTGCGTTCCCTACCTTACACAATTCTGAAGGTTGAATGATCGAGGTATTGACTATGTTTTGTTGTGTTTCTATTTTCTTCGAGTATTGTGTCCACTTTTTCCATCGTCAGATTTTCGTGAAACTTTTCTCCGATCTGTAGCATAGGTGCAGTGCCACATGATCCAAGACATTCTACGGTACGTAAAGTAAACTTCCCATCAGCCGTAGTCTCTCCATCATGTATGCCGAGCCTGTTTTCGATGTGAGCCACGATATCATACGCGCCCCTCAGCCAGCAAGAACTTGTCCTGCAAACTTCGATCAAACAGTTGCCTACCGGTTGGAGATGAAACATCGAGTAA
>JBBRDL010000136.1:0-9311 GCA_038203965.1 Chitinophagales bacterium
CTGACAAGAGTTACCCTTCTTCAAAACTGAATTCTATTGTTGAGCGTAGTCGAAACAATCATCCTGAGGTTGTGCTTGAAGATTCCCCGGTCGTTGAGCGTAGTCGAAACGAACAGGGCAGTGGCATTAGAAACAATCATCCTGATGTTGTGCTAGAAGATTCTACGGTCGTTGAGCGTAGCCGAAACGAACAGGGCAATGGCATTCGAAACAATCATCCTGATGTAGTGCTAGAAGATTCTCCGGTCGTTGAGCATAGCCGAAACGAACAGGGCAATGGCACTGATACCGGGTCGGAATCAAAAGGAACAAGCATCACCTATACCGCCAAAGAAGTCAACGAAAAATTTCTGAAAAAAGAATTGACACTCGAAGCAACTCCGGAAAAGAAAAATACGTCTGGTCTACAGAAGGTCATTGATCTGGCCCTGGATTTCAAAAACGAAGGAAATATCCTTGGAGATCTCAGGGAAAAGAAAAATGAACTGTTGTCCTTTAACATGTCCTCCAATAAACGGGAAACAAACAAATAACAAACGCAACCAATGAAAAAATTAATTGTACTTTCTGTGCTGTTGATGTCATTCGCGGCCACGACACATGCTCAGCAAGGTGATACCGTCACCATCGAGCTCGCGCGCACCAGCAAGCTCGTCTTTACGATGCAAGACAAAAAAGACCTCGAGCAGCTTAGGCATTATGATTTTGAAGCTTTATTTGAGGACATCCTCCGTAAACTTGCCAGCGGCGATAAGCTTATGCAGCCGTTATCCGATACGCTCATGGCACATGATGCTAAATCTGCTTTCGATGATGATGACGATTGGGACGATGATGATGAAGATGATGAAGACTGGGATGACGATGATGACTGGGATGATGATCATGACGATGATTGGGATCACGTCGATCGCAAAATCTGGCACTTCATGAACTTTGATTTTGGGATCAACAACTATCTTGAAGACGGAGCCTTTCCGGATAATAGTGGTGCGCAGTATACCGTACGACCCTGGGGATCATGGTATGTCGGAATTAATTCTATCCTGCATACCGATATTGCCGAGCATTTTTTTATCGAATGGGGCTTTGGTGTCAGTTGGTACAACTTCAAATTTCAGGACGACCGCACCCGAGTCAACGATACAGACACCGGTGTCACCTTTACAGAAGACCCACGCCCATTTTCCTTTGACAAAAGTAAACTGGAAGCGACGTATCTCAACCTGTCTGTCATCCCGATGTATTCCATTGGCTCCAATCATCGCCATCGCCGTTGGTGGCATGATGGGCATGATTCATTTCGGATCGGACTTGGTCCATATATGGGTTACAGGATAGAAAGCCATTCCAAGCAAGTCTACGATGTCAATGGCGATAAAGAGGTTGAAAAGGAGAAGGATAACTTTTACCTTAACAATTTCCGGTATGGTCTGCGGTTACAGATGGGGACGCAGGGGATTGAGTTTTTTACAGCGTATGATTTGAATCCGTTGTTTGCTAAAGGTAAGGGGCCGGATTTACATGCGATTACGTTTGGAATAGTGTTCTGACGAAAAAGGCAACTGCTGGTGAGTTGCCTTTTCAAGATGGAGTTGGTCAGCTTATTCCTTTTTCACTAATGCCATATTGCATTTGGGGCACTTACCGGGTTTGTCAGAGACGACTTCGGCGTGCATAGGACACGTATACGTTGTTGCGTTCATTTCGCTTTTCTGATTATCCATTTTCATATTGCATGATTTTACTTTTCCCTTCATATTCATGCACTGGCCTTCTTTCATTTTCACTTTCTTGCCATTCCTTTTAATGCACTGGCCATCCGGTGAGCAGGTAGTCCCATTTTTCATGGTCATCTTGTGGTCGAGAGGCTTACATGTTCCATTCTCCATGACCATCATTTTTCCGCCGTTCATCACACAGCAGGATCCCGCAGCAGGAGATTTGGTCTGCGCATTGGCATTGCCCATAGCGAAACTGAAAATGAGGATCAATATCGGAGCAATAACGGATGAAATTATTCCATGTTTGTTCATATCATTTTTGATTTTAAGTGTTTTGAAATAAAGAAAATTGCGTTTAACCCTTATCGCCTCAGAGGAGAAAATCCACAATACTACATGAGCTCCCAATCTTTAGCAGGATTCCGGGTTTTTTACTTTTCAGGATTATCCTGATACAAAGATGGTTGTTATTTGACCTGGAGAATTTATACTTTTCATAAAAAAGTTTACATTTTTCACACATTTCCATCTTCGGCTGCCTGAGAAAATGGCTTTCTAGGTAAGGTATTAGTTGCTTATTGTCTTAAACACTTTCCCTGCCGGGACGGTCATCGAAGCATTCGGATGTAGGGTAAGTCTTTTGCACGACAGACCAGTGACATTGACGATGGGATACTGATTGGGGCTGATCACTTCGGGGATGATTACATCCTGCATGGCTGTGGGCACTGCATTTGGATTCCAGTTTGCCGGATTATTCCAATCCGTCGAAATATTTCCGACCCATGTTAATAAAGTTGGAACGGAGACTGCCAGGCTGGATTGACAAAGGCCCCGACCATTGGTGGCAGCTCTGATCTTGATGTATTTACCGTGACGACAGATATTGCGGGTGCTGTGTTATCGATGGAAGGAAGGATATTTGACCGATGGAGCAATCGTGATTTTGGTTCGGCTGACAACCCCTTTTCGTGGGAAGGTCGATTCAATGACAAAGCCATGAATCCGGGTGTATACTATATTCGTTATACGTATTCGGTATTTGACATTGCTTGGTGAAGAGGAGGAGTAGGTATTCTTTGCCTACTCGTGCAGAGGTAGTCGAAGAATAGCATATTGGCAATTGAGAAATGTCCTACCTCTCTAACCCATCAACCCCATCAACCCATCAACCCTATTTAGACCCCCTCTAAATACCCCACAACCCATCAACCTGTCAACTTATCAACCCAATTTAGACCCCTTCCTCCCTACCTTTACCATCCACAAGACCTCACTATCTTGCAGGTCATTTATACACAGATCTACTATGAACTGGATATCCCGTTTCCTTACCTCCTCGTTGGGACAGAAAGTGATCATGAGTCTCACCGGCATCTTCCTGATCCTATTCCTCCTCGTTCACATGTCCGGCAACCTGCAGCTCCTTGCAGATGACGGAGGCCGGTCCTTCAATATCTACGCGGCATTCATGTCGCACAACCCTTTTATCAAAGTCATTTCGATAGGTCTTTATGCTGGTATACTCCTTCATGCCATACAGGGGATTGTCCTGGCACTGGCCAACCGAAAAGCAAAAGGAACCAATTATAAAACCGGCAAAGTCGCTGGCGCTACCTGGGCCTCAAAAAATATGGCCTTACTCGGCCTCCTGATCTTCGCCTTCCTGGCACTCCACATGGGCGACTTCTGGGTCAAGATGCGCTTTACCGACCAACTCACGATGGTCACCTACGCCGGTCACGACGAAGCCGTGCAGGATATCTACAGCCGGGTCAATGTCGCCTTTCGGCAGCTCTGGCTCGTGGCAGTCTATCTGGTCGGTGTCACTGCCCTATGCATCCACTTGGTCCATGGGTTCCAGAGCGCATTCCAGACGCTGGGCCTCACGCACAAAAAATACACCCCGCTGATCAACGTCATCGGCTGGATATACTCGATTGTGATCTGCGCGGGATTTGCCATCATGCCCCTGTACCATTATTTCCTGCGCTAATCCCTGAGCCCATCATACCTGAATCATCCTCTAGAAATACATTAACATGAAAATATTAGATGGTAAAGTTCCTCCCGGCCCCATCGCCACCAAATGGGAAGAGTATAAAGCCACAATCCCCCTCGTATCGCCCAACAACAAACTCCGCCTCGATGTCATCGTCGTCGGTACCGGCCTCGCCGGCGCTGCCGCTGCCGCATCCCTCGGCGAACTGGGCTACAACGTCAAGTGCTTTACGTTCCATGACAGCCCCCGCCGCGCACACAGTATTGCCGCCCAGGGAGGGATCAACGCTGCCAAAAATTATCAAAACGACGGCGACAGCGTACACCGCCTCTTCTACGACACCGTCAAAGGGGGCGACTACCGCTCCCGCGAAGGCAATGTACATCGCCTCGCGGAGTGCTCTACTGATATTATAGACCAATGCGTGGCTCAAGGCGTTCCCTTCGCCCGTGAATACGGAGGCCTCCTCGAAAACCGCTCTTTTGGGGGTGTGCAAGTCTCCCGTACATTTTACGCTCGCGGCCAGACGGGTCAGCAACTTCTTCTTGGTGCTTACCAGGCATTGTCCCGCCAGATCTCCCTTGGTACCGTCGAGATGCTCAATCGCCATGAGATGATGGACGTCGTCCTCGTCGATGGCAAAGCAAGAGGTATCATCGCCCGGAATCTACTCAACGGGGAACTCGAACGCCACAGCGCACATTGCGTAATCATGGCCACTGGCGGATACGGAAACGTCTTTTACCTCTCTACCAATGCGATGGGATGCAACGTCTCTGCCGCATGGCGTGCTGTCAAACAAGGTGCATACATGGCAAATCCTTGCTTCACACAGATCCACCCGACTTGTATCCCTGTATCCGGCGACTACCAAAGCAAACTCACCCTCATGTCCGAATCACTCCGCAACGACGGACGTATATGGGTGCCAAAATCAAAAGAAGATGCTGAAGCCATCCGCACCGGCAAGAAGAAAGCAATCGATCTGAAAGAAGAAGAACGCGATTATTTCCTCGAGCGCCGCTACCCTGCCTTCGGAAATCTTGTGCCACGGGATGTAGCTTCGCGCGCTGCCAAAGTGGCGTGTGATGAAGGCTTCGGTGTCAATGCAACAGGTCTCGCTGTGTATCTTGATTTTGCAGCCGCGATTCAACGTTATGGAAAATCTGAAGCCAACACACAAGGAATACACAATGCCGATGCTGCTACCATCCGCAAACTGGGTGAAGCTAAAGTCGCAGAACTCTATGGTAATCTCTTCGAGATGTACGAAAAGATCTCGGGCGATAATCCATACAAAACACCGATGATGATCTATCCCGCCATCCACTATACCATGGGCGGCTTGTGGGTCGATTATAATCTGGAAACTAATATCCCCGGCTTGTTTGCCTTGGGGGAATGCAACTTCTCTGACCACGGCGCAAATCGTCTCGGCGCAAGCGCACTGATGCAAGGACTTGCTGATGGCTATTTTGTGATCCCTTACACAGTGGGCATTTTCTTATCCAATGAAATACGCACCCCTCACTTTAGTACGGACAGTCCGGAATTTGTTGCCACAGAAAAAGCTGTCGATGAACGCCTTAAGGCATTGATGAATGTCAAAGGCAATGAGTCTGTAGAAAACTTCCATCGCCGTCTTGGCCACATCATGTGGGATTACTGCGGCATGGCGCGCAATGCAGAAGGTCTGAAAAAAGCCCTCGGCCTGATTCGTGCATTGCGTGAAGAGTTTCACAAGAATGTCTTTGTCCCCGGCAGTGACCGTGATTTCAATCCGGAACTGGAGAAAGCATACCGAGTAGCCGATTTTATGGAAATGGGTGAACTCATGATCAATGATGCCCTCAACCGCAACGAATCCTGCGGTGGCCATTTCCGTGAAGAATACACTATCGACAACGAAGCCATGCGAAACGATGAGGAATATGCATACGTCGCTGCATGGGAATGGACCGACACCAATGTCGCTCCCACCTTGCACAAGGAACCGTTGAAATTTGAAAATGTAGAATTGAAAACCCGCTCTTATAAATAACCACTAAATAAACTTATAGGCTTATTAGTTTATAAGCTTATAAGCTAATAAACCTATCAACACATTAACCCAATACTAAAATCATCCGCTAAATAATTGATGATGAGTAACATGAAATTAACCTTGCATATATGGCGCCAGCGTCATGCCAATGACACCGGTACATTCGAAACGCATATCGTGGATGCCAATGAGCACATGTCCTTTCTCGAGATGCTCGATGTCCTCAACCAAACATTGATCGAGCAGAAGAAAGAGCCTGTGGCGTTTGAACATGATTGTCGCGAAGGGATCTGCGGTGCCTGTAGTATGGTCATCAATGGCCGTCCGCATGGCCCGTTGGGGGGCACGACAGTTTGTCAGTTGCACATGCGTCATTTTACCAATGGTGATCATATATGGATTGAACCATTTCGCGCAAAGGCCTTCCCTGTCATCCGTGATCTCGTGGTGGACCGTGGTGGATTTGATCGGATCATCCAGGCAGGTGGTTTCGTCTCCGTCAATACTGGTGGCGCCGTTGATGGCAATACCATCCCTATCGAAAAAGATCTTGCTTCACAAGCGATGGATGCTGCTGCCTGCATAGGCTGTGGTGCCTGCGTCGCCGCGTGTCCCAATGGATCTGCGATGCTCTTTATGGCTGCCAAGACATCTCATCTCGGCCTTCTCCCACAAGGTGAAGTTGAAAATTCACGCCGTGTGCAGGCGATGGTTCATCAGCATGATAAGGAAGGATTTGGTCGTTGTTCTAATACCTATGCATGTGAAGCGGAGTGTCCTAAGGAAATCTCTGTTACGAACATCGCAAGATTGAATCGCTGGTATCTGAAGAGTTCGCTGACGAGTAATGTTTAATTGTTTATAGCTAATAGCTAATAGTTGATAGTTTATGGCTGATAGTTGATAGTTGATAGTTGATAGTTTATGGTTGATAGCTGATAGCTGATAGCTCAAATTTAGATTAATCTAAAAATAATTTTCATATTACCTAATTATTCCTTTTCTTTACGGCATGGGACTATCCTATGCAGAAGAGAATTACCTCAAAGCGATCCTGAAACTCTCGGGATCCCCGGACTGGATAGTGAGCACAAACGCTATCGCAGCCCAGCTTGAAACATCAGCCGCTTCGGTGACGGATATGCTAAAAAAGCTGTCTGACAAGGAATTAATAACCTACCAACGTTATAAAGGGGCATCTCTTACGCATGAAGGACAACGTACCGCGACCACCCTGGTGCGTAAACACAGACTTTGGGAGGTATTTCTTGTACAGTCCCTTGGCATGACTTGGGACGAGGTGCATGAAATAGCGGAAGAACTAGAACATATACAATCAGATCGGCTTATTGACCGGCTGGATAATTTCCTTGGACATCCTAAGTTTGATCCCCACGGTGATCCGATCCCCAATGCCCAAGGCAAATACACCCTGCGTGCCCAGGTGCCCCTCAGTGATTTGAAACCTGGCCAGGAAGGCGTGGTCATCGGTGTCAAAGAAGACGAAACCTCCTTTCTCAAACACCTCAACGATAAAGGACTTACCCTCGGTAAGTCCATCAAAATACTCACCAACGACGACTACGATAACACCCTACGCCTACTAGTAGATGACCTTGAGCTCAACCTGGCAGGTAAGGTGGCCCGAAATATCATGATTAAACCCACATAACTTATGAAATCAAGCAATCTGTATATGTCCGCACCTGTAGTTGAAACAGAGCGGCCAGGCAAGTGTAGCACATTTTCAATACGCAATGCATTCGCGCCAATGTGCCACACTCCCCACACGCTACTTCGCCTCAGCCTCAGCCTTTTCCTTTTTGGACTATCCCTGAGCATTTATGCTCAGGAAAAGCCACTAGTCGTTTCTTCAGCATCAATTTTTGCTGACATGGCCTCTGCCATCGGAGGTGATCTCATCGAATCAGTGAGCATCGTTCCGATCGGTGGTGATCCTCATATCTATGAGCCGACACCAGGCGATGTTAGAATACTGGTCAAAGCAGATTTGATTTTACAAAACGGCCTCACTTTCGAAGGGTGGATCAACGACCTGATCAAAAACAGCGGTTCCAAAGCACCTGTCGTCACCATCACTGAAGGCATTTTCCCTATCACCAGTGAGCAACACCAAAATGCCGTTGATCCACATGCATGGATGGAACCGGTCAACGGTAAAATTTATGCCCATAATATTAAAGCCGCCTTATTACAACTACTACCAGATCATTATGAGCAGATCATTGTGCAATTCGACAAGTATCTAGCCCAGCTGGATGAGCTCGATAAGTATATTAAAACGAATATTGCCCGGATCGACACCAACAAACGAATCGTGATCACCAGCCATGATTCGTTTCATTACTATGGCCGACGTTATGGCCTCAGACTTGAATCCGTATTGGGAACCTCGACTGATGCAGATGTCAGGACCTCTGATCTGATGCGTCTCAATGAAGTAATCCAATCCAATAAAATACCTGTCGTCTTCATTGAAAGCACGATCAATCCAAAACTGCTCAAACAGGTAGCAGCGGACAATGGCATCTCCATCGGGGGCAAACTCTATAGTGATTCGCTAGGAGATAAAGACAGTCCTGCAAGTACCTATCTGAAGATGATCCGGTATAATACAGATGTGATCGTAGGTGGTCTTACCTCAGCCTTATCGGTTGTAGACAAGAAGGAATCCGTATCGCTATCTCCCATTCTGATGATTGCAGCTTTCGCCCTCTTCCTCATCGCTGTCGGTTTCTTTTTGTGGAAGAAAAATATTTTTTCCGCATGAACTATCCAATCATCGTAGAAGGGTTGTCAGTATCCTATGACAAAAAGAGAGTACTCAGCAATGTGTATCTCCGGCTGGAAGAAGGAAAACTCATAGGCGTGCTTGGACCGAATGGAGCTGGCAAGTCAACATTGTTTAAAGCGATACTAGGCCTCTTAGATAACAATACCGGGAAGATATCTATCTATGGCAAAGACATAAAAGAAAGCCGTAAGCGAATAGCGTATGTCCCACAGCGCGATGAAGTAGACTGGACTTTTCCTGCTACCGTAAAAGATATTGTTTTGATGGGAAGGTTTCCGGCTAAAACAATCTGGCAAAAAATGGATGCATCGGATCATCAAAAGGCAAAAGAAGCCATGGAAGAACTGAGCATTCATGACCTTGCGGATCGACAGATCGGGGCATTATCTGGAGGACAACAACAGCGGGTCTTTCTGGCGAGAGCCCTATGCCAGGAAGCAGATATCCTTATGTTGGATGAACCTTTTGTAGGTGTAGATATCACGACCGAAGAACATATCATCCGCGTGCTGCGAAAACTATCCCATGAAGGGAAAACACTTCTTGTCGTGCATCATGATCTATCTTCCGTCCAAGCCTATTTTAATCAGGTGATCCTCATCAACCAGCGGCTGATAGCCTATGGAGATACAGACACGACCTTTGTGGCCGAAAACATAGCCAAAACCTATGGGGCACCTCACACGATCCTGCTCGAAGCAGGCCATATCAGATAATCAACTGATA
>JBBRDL010000137.1:0-9227 GCA_038203965.1 Chitinophagales bacterium
CATTTTTCATTTTTCTCCTTTCTTTTTTCTTTTTTCATTTACTTATTCTCCTCTTAATTTTTCATCCTGTTGATTAGCGATATTGATGATACGCTTCATGGACACTGCAATGGCAAAAAATATCATATGCACCAGTGTCAGTACAAACCAAAGCCATCGGAAAGATCCAACTTCATCAATATGTTTTCCGGTGAGAAGAAAACACCAACCATAACTCAGCGCGAGCAGGCCAAGGAAATACATTACAGATTTGCTCCAGTATGTTACGACATGTTCAATGCGCAAAGCAACAATCGTATTGAGAATGATAAAACACAAAACCATTGCCGTCGATACGATCCAGGGTCCTGCATTTGCTTCTAGCAGATTGTTGGTCGTGGGCAATATAAGATCAACAAGACTAAAAACCAAAATCATACATGCCACAAGTGCAGCCTGGTGCAATGGTTTTTCAAAAATGGTCACAAGTTTAGATTGTTGCATTATCTCAGTTATTAACAGGTATCCCGATCAGGTCGTATTCCGAAGCACCGGTAATCTGCACAAATGTGAATTCACCGGGTATTAGTTTTTGCGTTTTACTGTCAATCCATATTTCATTGTCCACCTCAGGTGAATCATATTCTGAGCGAGCTACATATTGGCCTCCTTCCTTTCTATCAATAAGTACTTTTAACGTACCTCCGATCATAGACTCATTATGGCCTAGTGAAATGGATTGTTGAATAGCCATAATCTCTTCTGCCCTTTGTTTTTTAATGTCAGCAGGCACATCATCCTCCAGGACATATCCTCTTGTCCCTTCCTCATGCGAATATTCAAAAACCCCTACCCTGTCAAATTTAGCCACTTCCACAAAACGGCAAAGCGCTTCATGATCACCCTGTGTTTCACCCGGAAATCCAACAAGGAAAGTAGTTCGTAACCTGATGTCCGGATGTATCTCACGAATCTTCTCTATCAATTCCATTGTCTCTGCAGACGTAATCTGTCTTCGCATCCGATGCAAGACAGGATCACTAAAATGCTGCAAAGGCATATCAAGGTAATTGCAAATCTTAGGTTGTGCTTTCATCACCTCAATGACGTCCAAAGGAAATTTGTGCGGGTAAGCATAGTGCAATCTTATCCATTCTATACCTTCTACGGCACAGAGTTTCTCCAACAGTTCAGGCAATGCCCTTCGCTGATAAAGGTCCAGACCATAATAGGTCAATTCTTGTGCGATGAGGATCAATTCTTTGACACCCCGATTGGCCAGATGGGTAGCTTCTTTGATAAGACTTTCTATCGTTCTCGATACATGTCCTCCTCGCATAAGGGGGATAGCGCAAAAAGAACAAGTTCGGTTACAACCTTCGCTGATCTTTAAGTATGCATAATGCACAGGTGTAACAATACTTCGCTCACCGATCAACTCATCTTTGTAGGTCGCTCCCATGGTTTTGAGGAGCGATGGAAGTTCCATGGTGCCGAAGTAAGCATCTACCTCAGGAATCTCCTTTTCAAGATCATCTTTGTATCGCTGAGAGAGACAACCGGTGACATACAATTTTTCAAGGCGGCCATTCCTTTTTTCATCGGCATATTGAAGGATGGTATTGATAGATTCTTCCTTGGCCAGATCGATAAACCCACAAGTATTGATCACGACGACAGGGGTATGACCCAGGGTCTCATGCTCCACCTCAAATTGATTAGCTTCGAGTTGGGATTTGAGAACTTCCGAATCGACAGTATTTTTACTGCATCCGAGGGTGATGATTTTGATTTTCTTCGGATGTAAGGTTTTGGTACGCAAAGTGCTAAAAGATATGTTTAATGGCACAAATATATCCTAATTCAGGCTGGGGTTGGACAAGATGAAGAAACATGAAAACAAAAGTCACGCTATAATCGTTATTTTAAACATGATCCAAAGGCACCTTGCGCTTATTTTAATCCTCTGTCCAATAGTCAGTTATGGTCAGTTTGGTGTACATGTTAAATACCTCTTCGGGCAGTCGGAAACCCTTGATACATTCAACTTAAATCAGGATGGATTGCAGGCCTCTGTGGAATATAGTTTCAGGCTCAAACAAAAGCGGCTTGAATTTCATCCAGGCCTTGGATACCGACTGACCTTCAACAAGGACATTTATGACGGATACTTTACATCCATAGACTTTGACTTCAATACCGCTATCTACCCATTTGATTTTGCCGGGGATTGTGATTGCCCGACCTGGTCGAAGGATGGAACCTTGATGAAGAAGGGATTTTTTATTGAAATCAGTCCGGGAATAGCTTATCAGACATTACATCGTACTCAAATTGTTAGTGATGTGTTTCCGTTTGTACTCGAGAAGGTAGATTTAGAATCCAGTAATGTCATTTTGAAACTAGGAGGCGCTATTGGACTTGATATTGGCGTATCCGAGCAATTAACTTTAACGCCAATGATTTCATATACCATGCTATCATCAACGGAATGGGCTAACCTGGATCGATCCGGTAGTGCCAGAACGCTTGATGATTATACTTACTTAGGTGCAGGCATCAGGCTGGCTTACAAGCCTGATCCTAAGCGTCGTCGTAGGTTCTGACGATAACACTCCCAAAGTACGATTCCTGCACTGGTGGCTACATTAAGCGAGTGCTTAATACCTTCCTGAGGTATTTCAAGACTTTTCTGACAACGCTTCAAAACTTCAGCATCTACGCCTCGCATTTCATTCCCAAATATCAATGCAAGTGGAAACAACTCCTGCAAGTTAATCTGATCAAGTGTCACAGCATGATCCGTTTGCTCGACTGGAATGAGCGCATAACCCCCATTGGATAATTCATCCAGCGCACTCAGCGTATCAGGAAAGTGCTTCCAGACCACAGATTCTGTTGCGCCAAGGGCGGTCTTCAGTATTTCAGCATGGGGTGGATGGACAGTTATCCCACACAAATAGATAGCCTCGACCGAAAATGCATCGCAGGTCCTGAAGATGGCTCCAACATTGAGACCGGAGCGGATATTATCCAACACGATACAGACAGGCATTTTTTCGGCTGTTTTGTATTCGGTTACATCCGGCCGCTGAAGTTGGTCTGGTGTGAGTTGTTTCATTTGCTTGTTTTGGCAATGTGCATTAGGCGGGCTGTAATTTACCACAAATGAGATTGCCAATGTGCTTTTTGTCCTTGCATCCTGAATCTTACTGAACCACTGAATATTAATGCTATTTTTAAGCCTTACCATGAAAGGTTTTTTAAAAATTCCATGGCTTGATCTTCTCACGGCCATTGTACTCTACACAACTGTACTCGTCTACCAGGGGTATCAATACGGCCAAAGCGACCAATCCCAAATTTTACCTTGTCTCTATGCCCAGGATCATCCTGGCACCTATGCTGATGATCAATATGTGTCAAGTTATCTAAAGGCAAAAGTCAATGAACGAACGGTTTTCCATTTTCTCTTTCGACATCTCGGGTATCAACACCCTTGGATTGTATTCATTTGGCATATTATTTTAGGATCATCTCTCCTTTTAGCCTGGCTGAAGATCACCAGCCTGGGTATCCGGCATAAAGGTTATCAGTATGTAGCGGTTGCTTCCATTTTTATCATCGGATATCACACATCTGTAGGTTCAAATGAGCTATACTACAATATGGTCATCCCGAGCCTTGCCGCTAAAGCTATTGGTTCCTGGGCCATCTATTATTGGCTTAAACAAAAATACATCTGGTGGATTGCTTTACTTGCCATTGCAGGTTTCTTGCAGCCGCTTGTAGGACTACAATTATTTTTACTCACTTTTTTAGCCACAATCATTTATTACTTACATCACAGGAAAACGAAAGAAATACCCTGGAAGATTTTAAGCCTCTACTTTCTTTTTACAATCCCATGGATCTACCTCCTGTCGCAGCATAATGGAGGCACAACACAACCGGATCGCTTTATGGACATTATGGAATTCAGGTTGGCTCATCATTTTTTTCCGGGCTCCTTTGGTTGGATTCACCTCATGGTTTTTGTTGTCTTCGCTTTGTTTACGATTCGGTTTTACAAACAAAGGCTCAAATGGTTTATGCTTACCATCGTACTTGGATGCATCGCCTATACAATTGGCGTTGAAGTCTATGGGCAACCATTGGCCTTGTATACCCAATGGTGGAAAACAACCATTTGGCTGGAAGCATTTGCATTTATAGCTGCAGCGGTCACGCTGGAGAAAAGCTGGTCCTCTCCTAAACTATTTACAAAATATTCAATGGTCATTCCTTTTGTCATCCTGATACTTGTATCCACATATAGGCTTTCAGGATGGTTTGGTGAAAAACCTGAGTATATGCTCCCCTGGACAACTGTAAAAAGTGATGCGGTAGATATCAGTGAAAAAGCAGCTGCACTTACTCCTGAAAACGCAGTCTTTATCGTACCTGTAGACTTTACCGCTTTCAGGTGGTACGCTAAAAGAAGCATGTATGTCGATTATAAAGCATTGTTCCACCAGGAAGAATTCTTATTGGAATGGTCCAAACGTATTGAAAATATCTATGCCTACGGTCTTAAAGAAAAGCAAGGTGGATTTGATATTCATGTATTCAGCAAAGCATTGCTCGAAGAACCTACGCTCATCAGCATTGATTATTGGCGTAGCATAGGCATCACCCATATCCTTTCTACCTCCAAGGACATCAAAACGTTACCGTTGATCTATAGTAACAAAACCTATTCAATCTATAGTCTTTAGGAATATAAATTCAATATTAGCTCTTTGGGTTTTCTGTTGAATTGTTTATATAAATATTTCTTCTTCACTCTTTGGCCCGGCACATCCTGCACTTTTTCCCATATAAGGCTTTACAATTTGTTAATGTGACAACTGTGCAAATCGTTTCTTTAATTCTGTAATCCATTTCTTCAAGGTCGCTGGTACTTTTGCCTAACAGATATCCCATATCGTTCAACAAATTTCTTTCAAACTTCATACGCGAAAGCATTGGCTTGCGAAGGCTTTCTTATGCCTGCAATGAATGAATTATAGAAGGCTAGTGAATTGCAGTTCGACAGATGCAGAGAGGAGGTTTGAATACTATTTATTTAAAAATCAGTGAATTACACCAACTATTTGAAATATACGCTAAGCTTAAAATCCAAACCCTTGATTTGAAGCGTATATGATTCTTGAATGTCTCAAACTGCTAACAATATTTATTTTTTAACCTATTAACAAACCAAACATGATGATCTTTAAAGATTACACCAAGAATGTTGGTCGGAAAGTCTTTCTCCTTGCAGGGATGATAGGCTTTCTGGCTTTTTCCCTGAGGGCGTCAAGCCACCGGGAAGCCCCCCTGATTGCCAATGATCCATTGGCCGACAATACCGATCTGTATGCTTTTCGAAGCCCTGACAATCCGGATATGATTACCATTATCGCCAATTATATCCCGGCTGAACTACCGTATGGCGGACCGAACTATTTTTCTTTTGGTCAAAACATCCGTTATGAAATCCATATCGATAATGATGTGTCTACGCCTGGTGACGACATCATCTACAGGTTTACCTTTTCGCAGATCAATGAGGATCCATCCACCTTTTTCAATATAAGGTTGGGACTTCAAAATCTCAAGACCACCTATACGATGCAGAAAAGTACAAATGGCGGAATGTCATTTACGACGGTGCTTACAGGCGGAATTGTTCCTCCAAACAACATTGGCCCAAGGTCAATAGAAGGACCTGTTGGACTCAATGCTCCTGATTACAGGTCGCTGATGACAGATGCCATCATGACCACCACACAGGGCGAATCTGTCTTCTGCGGTCCCGTCGATGATCCTTTCTTCGTGGATCTGGGAGGCATTTTTGATCTTGGTGATTCTCCACGTCAGGAATCTAGCATAAGAGATGGTGTGGCTAGATACAATGTGCACAGCATTGCATTACAGATACCGATCAGATTACTCCAGAAAGACGGAAAGGATGTAAGCCAAGCTGCCAATATCCTTGATAGTGATTTTGTGATTGGCATCTGGGCTTCTGCAAGCCGTCAATCGATTCGTACCCTTCAATCAAATGGGGCACATCCCGAAGACAACGGTAACTGGATCCAGGTTTCAAGACTCGGTATGCCATTGACCAATGAGGCAGTGATTCCTATCGGATATAAAGATCAGTGGAATTTCATGACGCCTTATGAGGACCTTGCAAACATCAGCACGTTCGGCAATTTCTTCTACAATCCTGAATTAGCCTTGTACATGGATGACAGCCAGTTTGGGGGTGCAGTACCTGCTTTCAGAGGCCTCAGAATTCAATCAGCTTCACTTGGTGCATTTGATTTCAGAAATGGAAAGGATGGTCTTTATGGACTTAAAGGAAACGCAGCATTGGCAGGCACTGCTTTGGATGATGCAATATTCGGAACCCTTCTATTACCAGCTCCAGGGTCTCCTCGCTCTGTAGACCTATGGCCAATCTTTCATACAGGTGTACCTAATCTGGCACCTTATCATCTTGCAACAGGTAAAAATGGAAATCCATTAGCAAATGGAAAGCCTTTCATCAACAATTTCCTTCCAAACGGCGGGGATATGTTGCGTCTGAATATGGCTGTACCTGTTACGCCAAGAGACGATCCTAATTTCAGCAGCATGGGAATAGTTTCAGCTGCTGTGCTTGGATTGACGGATCCAACCTATGCTTCAGATATGGATCTGGAATTTATACCTAACATGGATGGATTTCCTAATGGAAGAAGACTGGAAGATGATGTCACTCGGATCGAATTACAAGCTGTCAGTGGCGTTGCACTTGCCGCGATAGGTTTATGGTATGACGACTATTTTACAGGAAGCACACCTTCACCTGTCACTAATCTGCTGGTCAATGTATTGCAATACTCTACCGGAGTAGAAGCAAATGATGCACCATTCACTTCATCTTTTCCTTACCTGGCAGAACCATGGCGTGGTACTGAAACCGGTGCACCAATACAATAGAAACCTGATCTAATCATATATCAACAGAAAAAATAATCATGAAAAAAATTCTTTTCTTCATATATCTCCTGACTATAGCCTTGGCACACGACCTCATGGCTTCAAGTCACAGGGAGGCGCCATTGATCTCTAATGATCCATTGGCAGACAATACTGACCTTTATGCTTTTATCAGCCCGGATGATCCAGGTACTGTAACAATCATAGCCACCTATGTACCTATGCAACTTCCTCACGGTGGTCCAAACTACTATGGCTTCGGTGAAAACATAAGGTATGAAATTCATATCGACAATAATATCTCCACACCAGGTGATGATATTATCTATCGGTTTACGTTTAAGAAAGTTCACGAAGATCCCACCACGTTTTTTTATATTCGATTGGGTGCTCAAAATCACAAGACAACCTATACTCTGGAGCGCAGCAGAAACGGTGGAGCTACATTCACGACACTGATTGAAGATGGTAATGTACCACCAAACAATATCGGCCCGAGATCCATCAATGGACCTGCAGGTTTGAATACGACGTATGCACAATTGATGTCTGATGCACTTACGACGACTGCAGATGGCGAACGCGTATTCTGCGGACCTACTGATGATCCGTTTTTTGTTGACCTAGGTGGTGTATTTGACCTTGGTGATATGCCTCGACAAAATAGTGAACCTCGTGACGGAGTCGCTTGTCTCAACGTTTCAACGATAGCATTAAAAATTCCTATCGAATGGTTACAGAAAGACGGAAAAACAGAGGTTGAGGCATCAACTATTCTTGATCCGGATTTTGTCATCGGTATTTGGGCATCAGCAAGCAGACAAAAGATTCGTACGCTCAATGCTGCCGGCACAGAATCATATGGCGGCGATTGGATCCAGGTGTCAAGGTTAGGTATGCCATTGACGAATGAAGCTGTTATTCCAATCGGAAGTAAAGATCTCTGGAATTCACTTACTCCATATGAGGATCTGGCAAACATAGCCACCTTTGGAAACTATTTCTACAATCCTGAGCTCGCTTTATATATGGATGACAGCCAGTTTGGCGGTGCAGTACCTGCCTTCTCGCCATTGCGTATTCAGAGTGCATCATTAGGTTCATTTGACTTTAGAAATGGAAAAGATGGATTATATGGTCTGAAAGGAAATCCGGCACTTGCAGGAACCGCTTTGGATGATGCTATTTTTGGGACATTGTTACTACCTGCGCCTGGTTCGCCAAGGTCGGTTGACTTATGGCCAATCTTTCACACAGGTGCACCTAACCTTATCCCCTATCAACTGGCAACCGGCAAAGATGGAAACCCACTGGCTGCAGGCAAACCATTCATTCACAATTTTCTGCCAAATGGCGGTGATATGCTGAGATTGAATATGGCTGTACCTGCAACACCACGTGATGATCCTGATTTCAGTAAGCTAGGTCTTGTATATGCTGCAGTACTTGGTCTTACGGATCCAAGATTTAATGACTCGACAGACTTAGAATTTATTCCTAACATGGATGGATTTCCAAATGGCCGTCGTCTGGAAGATGATGTGACGAGAATTGAATTACAGGCTGTATCAGGCATAGTGCTGGCTGCGATTGGATTGTGGTATGACGATTATGATCCGTTATCAAGTCCATCACCTGTCACACCACAACTACTCAACGTCATCGGCTATGATACAAAGGTCGGTGCAAACGATCTGCCTTTTAGAATTGAATTCCCCTATGTGGCTATGCCATGGTCAGGAACAAGTATTTGTTCAGGGGAGATCAATGCGTATACACAGCCTGAAATCTTACCTCCGACAACCACCGGTGTAACAGGTTTAGGTTCAACAGAGATCTATGCTTTCAACCAACCAAATCCGTTTACAACAACAACAGTGATCAAATACCACTTGAGATCTCCCGGCAAAGTAGCTATCAATATTTATGATGCTCAGGGAAGACTAGTGAATACATTACTGAATGAAAACAGAACGGAAGGAGATTTTCAGATTACATGGGATGCTGCTGCATATCCAGCAGGCATCTACACTGCCGTCCTATCTCTCGAATCAGCGGGTATTCACACTATCCGAATGAACAAAATTGATTAGCATACAAAACCCCTAATGCGTCTGGTGTGCACTTGTCGGTTTACACAACCGGCAAGTTGCACTGCCTGATGAAAATATATTCTTCTACAACTCAAACACAAAAACATGAAAGCGATTTATTTACTCGCGACGATCTCCCTC
>JBBRDL010000138.1:0-9061 GCA_038203965.1 Chitinophagales bacterium
CAGTAACATATAAATATTCTTACTTTCTCATTTATCGAGGAATTGCTAACGAAGTCAGGATTTGCAAAAATTAAAAAACGGCTGCCTGTCAAAGAAACTGGCTTTCCGGAATATATTAATCAACAGGTCCTTACTAAAGAATATGAAAACGACTTTGATTTTCCACATACTCTAATTGTAGAAGCTGAAAAGATTGATTTTAAAGGCGAAGGGGTCCATTAAGACTGTGAGAATAGAGCGGCTGTCATCATTGGGTCAGTTGTAATTATTTAAGAGTGGTCAAATAGAGAAATAACTGTCAAATGTAAAATCACTCTATACGCCCTGATTTATATTTTTGTAAGCCTTGTGACTCAAATCACTGATCACTATATCACGTCGTAAATTAAAATCAGCAAATCAGCAAATCTAAATTTTTATTAGTTTTATTGGACTGGTGATTTACGAGTTGCCATGCGAATCATCTGTTTAGCGTATGGCCCCCACGGGCCACTGTTTAGAAAGTTTAGTTAGATATACCTAAACCATCTAAACTTTAGCACCGAGTAAACACTTAACCTAAACTTTCTAAACTTTGTAGCTACTCATAAATCCGCCGATTACTTATCAACCAATAATCCCAAAAGCCGTTCATTATTTTTAAGCTTATGTGCTTATAAGCTTATAAGCCTATAACCATTTAACCATTTAACCATTTAAACTTTTAACCTTCTAACCCCTCACCAATCACTCAATGAATAATTCTCCTTATGTACTCATCATGGCCGGCGGCGTAGGCTCCCGCTTCTGGCCCGCCAGCAGGGAGCATCTGCCAAAGCAATTTCTCGATATCACGGGTTCAGGTAAAACGCTGATCCGGCAGACTGTCGATCGGTTCCTAAATTTTATTCCAATAGAAAACATATTCATCATTACGCATAGTGCGTATGGTGATCTGGTGCAGCAGGCCATTCCGGAATTGGAGGAACACCAGATCATTAAAGAACCATCCAGAAATAATACGGCTGCTTCGATCGCCCTGGCGTCTATGAAACTCAGCAAACTGAATCCTGATGCCGTGTGTATAGTAGCTCCGGCAGATCATGTGATTCATGAAGCTGCGACATTCGAGAGAGTGATTCATAAGGCAGTCATTCATGCAACGCAGCATGCCAGTATTATAACACTGGGTATTGAGCCTACACGAGCAGATACCGGCTATGGCTATATCGAGTTTGATAAATCAGATACCGCCGAAATTTGCGCTGTCAAATCTTTCAGGGAAAAACCAAACAGAGCTACTGCGGAGCAATACCTCAATCTCGGGACCTTCGCCTGGAATGCCGGAATCTTTGTCTGGAAACTTTCGGTTATTCTCAATCGCTTCCAACGACATTCAGCACAGATATATGATGTGCTCATCAAGGGTATGAATGTCTATAACACATCAGATGAAATCGATTTTATCGTCAATGAATATCCAAAGACAGAAAATATCTCTGTGGATTATGCGATCCTCGAAAGGGCAGACAATGTATACACCATTCCATGCGAAATCGGCTGGTCTGACCTGGGTACATGGACCTCCTTGTATGACCAGTCAACCAAAGATGCAGCCCACAATGTGGCCTTAACCCAACCTGTGTATCTTGATGATGCGCACAACAATCTGATCCTTTCGAAAAATTCAAAATTAGTAGTGGTCAAAGGACTCGAAGATTATATTATTATTGACACCGATGATTGCCTGATGATTTATCCAAAGTCAGACGAACAAGCCATTAAATTGTTAAAGGAGAAATTAAAACAAAACGGGCTTGAGGAATATTTATAAAATAGGTGCAAATAAAAATTAATAAGTCTACGAAAGAGCGCTGAGGGTAATGAAACCACAAAAAATAGCCATCATTGCAAATACCACCTGGAATATTTACAATTTCAGGTTGAATATCATTCGTAAGCTGATCAGCGAAGGGCATGATGTCATTGTCATGTCACCTGTGGATAAATTTATTACATATACAGAAATGATTCCGGAGGTCACTCATATCCCTATTCGTCATTTGCACAGAGATAGTGTCAATCCCATAAATGATTTGCGTTTATTTTTGGAATTGATGCATTTGTATCGCAAACATCGACCTGACCTGATTTTGCATTATACGGTCAAGCCAAACATATACGGTGGATTTGCTGCCCGACTCCTGGGGATACCCTCGATAGCCGTGATCACTGGGTTGGGATATTCGCTGATGCATGAAGGGTGGATCAATGTGATCACGCGTCTATTATATAAGGTTGCTTTGCCATGCCACCGGAAAGTTATTTTTGAAAATAGTGATGACAAGACTTTATTTGAAGAAGCCGGACTGGTCTCCACTTCGAAAAGCCTTTCCATCAAAGGATGTGGTGTGGACACTTCATTTTTTAGTCCGAATGGTGATGGCCGTGCACAGGGTATAGTTACGTTTACGTTTATTGGCAGACTGCTTTATGATAAAGGGGTCAAGGAATTTATTGAAGCGGCCAGGATCGTCAAGGAGAAAAATAAACAGGTTCAGTTCTGGCTCATCGGTGATCTGGACAAAGAAAATCCATCCTCTGTGCGGAATGATGACCTTGTCAAATGGATGCGGGATCCAAGTATCCATTACCACGGCGCCACAGAAAATATCCGAAAATTTATTGAAAAATCAGACTGCGTAGTACTCCCATCTTACCGCGAAGGTATGCCGCGCGTGATCATGGAAGCGATGGCGATGGAACGACCGGTGATTACAACAGATACAGCAGGATGCAGGGAGACCGTGGACGAGAACGTAAATGGTTTCCTCGTACCCGTAAAAAATCCTGCAGCACTCGCCCATGCGATGAATGATTTTATATTGCTAGACGAAACATCCAGGATACAAATGGGCAAGGCCGGCAGACAAAAGGTCCTCAAAGAATTTGACGACAAGATCATCGCTGATCAACTTTATGCGATGTTGATGAATAGCTAGGTATTGCTGTATCCATGAGCGGCCACGACTTGAAAGTAGTGGCAATTCATTTCCTGGCCAAAAGGGTAGGTTTTACGCTCATGCAATTGATTTACTCACAACTCACAGCTCTCAGCTCACAGTTCATTTGAACCGTTTTCTCTTTTTCCTCTACTACTATCCTCCTGTACCTGGTACGGCTGCAAAAAGAAATAAGCGTATCGCAGAGGCCATCAGTGCCAATGTAGATAGCGCTCACATCTTGACGGCTTCCATTTTACCCGATGTTATAGCAGATAAGAATGTAGCGAAGGTCACCACCATACCCGCATTAGATTACAGGAATATTTTACGGCGGAAAACCAAAGATGGGGCCCTGCCCGAAAACATTAAGCAGCATGCTGCAGCGCAATGGTTCATTCGTCTCATCAACTCCTTCCCATTCAATATTGTCGCCGGAGAAGGCGGGTTAATTTATTTCTATAATCTACTTAGAAAGGGAAGTAAAGCTATACGGACTGAGCAGATAACACATCTCTATTCATCGTACAGACCGTTTGCAGATCATTACGCAGCTTATCTTTTAAAGAAGAAATATCCTGAAGTATTTTGGGTTGCCGATTTCAGGGATCTGATCATTGACCCGCATTACAACCATATTTTGTTTGCAGGTAATCACCATACATTTTTCAAAAAAATATTTAGCCGGGCCGATCTGCTGACCACGGTTTCAGATGGATTGGCTATTCATCTTCGGGCGTATAACGAAAATGTCATCACCCTCCGCAATGGAATCGAAGGAGATACTCCCGAACCACAACCTGTGCAATCTTCATCGTTTAGTATCGCTTATACCGGCTCTATGTTTCTCGACAAGCGAAATGCTGAACCATTGTTTATCGCATTACAGCAGTTGTTGCAGGAAACAAAAATAGAAGGAGGAGATATTCGCATTATCTATGCTGGGAAGGATGGAGATTACTGGAAGCGGATCGCAGCAAACTATAGATTTGAATCACTCCTTGAAGACAGAGGCATCGTTACAAATGAGGAAGCAAAAGCAATACAGTATGCGGCGTGCATCAATCTTTTATTAACGGTCTCTTCTGCACAGTTACAAGGTGTACTGACAGGAAAGATGATAGAGTATTTTGAAGCCGGAAGCCCTGTATTGGGCATTGTAGTGGGTCAGAACGATCAGGAACTTCAATCCATGCTTCAGGAATTAGAGATAGGAGATACTTTTTCAGATAAGGACGAAGATCTGGACGGGATAAAAGCATTTATATTTCATGAATACAAGCAATGGAAAAATACAGGCATGAACAGAAAGCCTGTTAACAGAGAAATCCTCAGAAAAAATTATGCCATGGACGTAGTAATGAAACCTTTGATGGATAGTATAGAAATGCCACATACCCCTAGACCTCCGATGAATAAAGCTTAGCATTATTTCTTTACTTTTTTTCTTCTCACTATCTCACATTTTCTCACATTCTCTCACATTCTCTCACATTTTCTTACTCTCTTACCCTCTTACTCTCTTACCCTCTTACTCTCTTACATGAGTTTTGATCTTCTACATACCGACCCATCCTCATCCGCCCGCGCAGGTATCCTACATCTTCCGCATGGTGATGTAGAGACACCCATCTTCATGCCTGTCGGCACCGCTGGTACGGTCAAGGCCGTGCATCAACAGGAATTGAAAGATCAGGTGCATGCGCAGATTATTTTAGGGAACACCTATCACCTTTATCTCCGTCCAGGAATGGAAGTGATACAACAGGCCGGCGGGTTGCATAAGTTTAATCACTGGGATCGACCGATCCTGACGGATAGTGGCGGCTACCAGGTATATTCTCTCAGTAAACAAAGGAAGATCAAGGAGGAGGGTGTCAAATTCAGGTCGCATATTGATGGGTCTATACATACATTTACACCTGAAAATGTCATGGATATACAGCGACAGATAGGTGCGGACATTATTATGGCCTTTGATGAATGCACGCCCTATCCGTGTGATGAAAAATATGCCTCGCGTTCGATGCATATGACGCATCGTTGGCTCGATCGTTGTATCGCACGTCATCGCGAGACAGAAGGGTTATATGGGTATGATCAGATACTGGCGCCCATTATTCAGGGTAGCACGTATCCCCATTTGCGAAAACAATCAGCGGAGTATATAGCATCCCGTGATATGCCAATCAATGCCATCGGAGGACTTTCTGTTGGCGAACCACACGAAGACATGTATGCGATGACGTCCATAGTGACCGATATCCTACCAAAGAATAAACCGCGTTACCTCATGGGCGTAGGGACACCTGCTAATATCCTTGAATGCATCGCACTGGGTATCGACATGTTCGATTGTGTTCTGCCAACGCGTAATGCGCGACATGGATTGCTGTATACATCCCGCGGTATCATTCATATACGCAATGAAAAATGGAAACACTGTTTTGATGCTATCGATCCTGCTTCACCGGCTGCTACCAGTCGTGAACATTCTCTTTCCTATCTGCGCCATCTCACCATCTCCGGTGAAGCACTGGGAGCCATGATTGCTTCTCTTCAGAATCTTTCCTTCTATCTTTCTCTTGTACGCCAGGCACGTCAACATATACTCGATGGTACTTTCACTACATGGAAGTCTGGTATTTTACCGATCATCTCTAATCCCTTTTCCAATTAATAAGCGGAATCGAATCTTCCACCCGGTTATTTGGAGTTTGCACTTCAAATGCACATTTCAGATCACCCACTATTGAATAGTCACTGAAAGGAAGCCTATGGCTTCCCCGTTTATATCGCATGCGATTTTAACTAAAGTTTATAACCCTTTTAACAATATTCTTCTAATCCGTTTGTTAATTAGATCATGAAATACATTTCAGTTTTATGTATTGTCTTTTCAACGGCCCTGGGGCTTGCGCAGCAACCGGTATTTGTTGAATATGCCTCCCTCAGCCATTTTCATTGGGGCCTGTTTAAAGGGCAAATCAACCAAAAGCACATCAATGAAATGGGGGAAAACACAGGAGCCGTGACGGTTTCTTCCATCAGTTACACGGCGTTGCAAGTTGCACCCGATAAAGCCAAGGTGACTATTACCGCCCGGTTTCATCCTGACGAATCATGGACGCTCTATCCCAACCTCAATAAACCCGATGAAGCGCTAGAGCATGAGAGGCGACATTTTGAACTTACGGAAATTTACGCACGAAGGCTTCGCAAACTTGTGAGCAACACCCGATATGATGCGGGTCGTTTTAAAAGTGAACTCAACCGTCATTTCACAGACCTGGTCACTCAACATCGTGCCGAACAAGTCAGGTATGATCACGAGACCCATCATTCCGTCAATGAAAAGGAGCAGAAAAAATGGAACGCAAAGATTGACGAACAGTTAGCTGCACTTTCCGCCTATTCAGTTATTTCATTGACGATTAACTTAAAATAGAAGCATTCCTCCTCCTCTCTTTATTGAGTTAACTGTTCAGCATCTATTTTCTAATCCTCCTTTCAACCATTTATATCCTTGCGATGGCCAAGATCAATGACTTCAATGACAAGCTTATTATCATGGATAGAATAGATTATTCTGTAGTTTCCTGATCTGATTCTATATCCTTCTCTTCCGTTAAGTTTTTTATATCCGTTGGGGTGCGGATTGTTTGATAACGCCTCGATTGCCGTGAGTATAGGTTTAACAATTGGATTTGGGATCTTATCCAATTATTTTTGTGCTCTTCGAGTTAAAACCATTGAATAGTGGATCATTTATGTGCTTTAGCGCTTTAATAGCGTCATTTTTTAAGGTAACGCGGCAGGTCATTTATTTTTTAGCTAGTCTTTCAGCTTCAATAAGTTTAAATGCCCCGTCTAAAGGGATTGAAGGTTCTTTTGAAGCCATAGCCGCCTCAAAACGCTGCACATCTTCCA
Organism: Chitinophagales bacterium; assembly: GCA_038203965.1. GTDB lineage: Bacteria > Bacteroidota > Bacteroidia > Chitinophagales > Saprospiraceae > Opimibacter. Next base: position 6,912 of record JBBRDL010000138.1, read on the forward strand.
AGTCTTCTAACTCTTCTATAAGCAATTCAAATTCTTTGATAGGGATGACCACTGAGATTTTGTTCCCCTCTTTGTCTGTTATATATTGCGGATGAACCTCAACCATAACATTGGTTTTGTTTGTATATGTAGGGGAAATAAGCAAAAATATTTACGCGAAGCTGGAATGGAAGTACAATTAATATTTTGGAAATGGATGCTGTCTTTACCTGACATAGTTAAGTACGTACCTCTTGAAGTAAAGTTTTTATAAACGTTACCTGGAAGCGCATATAAAATGAATTATTCCGACAGGCCTATTTTCTGTACTTTTGCCCCTCCAAAAGTGAAGGGAACCTATGGATGTATGTTCATAAGCCTGCTGGCTTAACATCGCCTAAGTTCCTAAACCCTAAACATTTAACATTAAACAATCGTAAATAATGGCCGGCGAAAAGATCATATTCTCCATGGAAGGCGTAACCAAGATTTACCCTCCATCCAAACAGGTACTTAAAAACATATGGCTCTCTTTTTTCTACGGAGCCAAAATCGGTGTGCTGGGTCTCAACGGATCCGGTAAGTCGAGCCTCCTGCGTATCATAGCAGGCAAAGACCCCAACTACGACGGGAAGGTCTGGTTTGATGGTGATTATAAAATCGGCTTCCTCGAGCAGGAACCAATTCTCGATGAAACCAAAACCGTCCGTCAAACAGTTGAAGAAGCTGTTCAACACATCGTTGACTTGCTAAAGGAGTATGAGGATATCAACCTCAAGCTCGCCGAACCAATGGATGATGACGCCATGATGAAAGCCATCGAACGGCAGGGTGAACTCATGGAAAAACTCGAGCACTACAATGCATGGGAGCTTGATTATAAACTCGGCACCGCAATGGAATCTCTTCGTTGTCCGCCGGAAGATGCAGTGATCGGATTATTATCTGGGGGAGAGCGAAGACGCGTTGCGCTCTGCAGACTGCTTTTATCGCAGCCGGATATTCTTCTTCTGGATGAGCCTACTAACCACCTTGATGCAGAGAGTGTATTGTGGTTGGAGCAGTTTCTTAAAAATTTCCCAGGTACCGTCATCGCCGTCACGCACGACCGTTACTTCCTCGACAATGTAGCTGGCTGGATTCTTGAACTCGACAGAGGAGAAGGAATTCCATGGCAGGGCAATTACTCTACATGGCTCGAACAAAAAGCCAAACGCCTAGAGCAGGAAGAGAAGACAGAATCCAAACGTAAAAAAGCACTTGACCACGAGCTTGAATGGATCCGTATGTCTCCGAAAGCGCGTCAGGCTAAAGGGAAGGCGCGTCTCAATGCATATGATCAATTACGAAATGCAGAGATCAAAGAAAGAGAAGCTAAACTCGAACTCTTTATTCCACCCGGCCCGCGTCTCGGTGATGTCATCATCGAATGCAATAATGTTTCAAAAGGATTTGGGGATAGACTGCTCATCGAAAACTTCACTTTTAAAGTTCCTAAAAACGCTATCGTAGGTATCATCGGACCCAATGGAGTAGGGAAGTCTACTTTATTCCGTATGATCATGGGCGAACAAAAACCGGATAGTGGTGAGATCGTGATCGGGGATACTGTACAGATCAGTTATGTAGACCAGGCACACAAAGATCTCGATGCCGATAAAACCGTTTATGAAGTTGTGGGTGGAGGTAATGAAATTATCGCTGTAGGTGGATCACAGGTCAATGTGCGTGCCTATATCAGTAAATTCAATTTTACAGGAGCTGATCAGCAAAAGAAAATAGGCGTGCTGTCCGGTGGGGAGCGTAATCGTGTTCAATTGGCGATTACCCTGCGCGAAGGTGGCAATGTGTTGCTTCTGGATGAGCCGACCAATGATATTGATGTCAATACACTCCGTGCACTTGAAGAAGCACTTGAAAATTTTGCGGGTTGCGTACTGGTGATTTCCCACGACCGTTGGTTTATCGACAGACTGGCTACCCATATTCTCGCTTTCGAAGATGAAGGTGAAATGATTTTCTTCGAAGGCAATTTTGAAGATTACGAAGAAGCCAAGAAAAAGCGTCTCGGGGATGTGACGCCGAAGCGCCCGAGGTTTAAAAACATGATCAGCTGATGTTGTAGTAGCAGCAAGCAAACGCTTGCGATCTGATTCCAGGCAAAGTGTTAC
>JBBRDL010000139.1:0-9035 GCA_038203965.1 Chitinophagales bacterium
ATTTCATCTGCCTGGTCAAAAATATACCTAATCGCAGGTGTCTGCTCGTATAATTGAGCACCCATGCCTGATAACTGCGATCCTTGTCCCGGAAAAATAAATGCTCGTTTGTGTGTCATTAACTTAAGTCTGATGATATCAAATGTAAAAACTCATTACGGGTTTCTACTTTATTGAACTGACCCGTAAAAGCAGAAGTGGTCGTCCTTGAATTTTGCTTTTGGACCCCGCGCATCATCATACACATATGCCTTGCTTCTATGACCACCGCGCATCCCAGTGGCTTGAGTGTCTCATCAATACAATTCAATATCTCGTGCGTCAACCGTTCCTGAACCTGCAACCTGCGTGCAAAAATATCAACAACCCTTGGAATTTTACTCAACCCCACGATACGTCCATTCGGAATGTAGGCAATGTGGGCCTTACCGAAAAATGGCAGTATGTGGTGTTCACATAATGAGAACAGTTCAATATCCTTCACAATAACCATTTCGCTGTACTCTTCGGCAAACATAGCTGACATAAGCACTTTAGAAGGATTAAGTTCATACCCATGTGTCAGGTATTGCAATGCCTTGGCAGCTCGTTCAGGAGTTTTGAGCAACCCCTCTCTATCTGGATTTTCTCCGGTCAATTTGATCAGATCTGCATACAGATTTTGCATGGCAAGGGTTGAATCCTGCGCATACTTTTCGTCTTTACTATATTTGGCCATTCAACAAATAATAAGGTGAGGTAAGATATATGTTTACGCTAGACTTTTAAGGAATATTGGGTAGAAATAGGCCTTCGCTCATGTATAATTCAGGCTTTACATTGCTTAACAAAGAGGGCCTTATAAATGTTGAACATTGGTTAAACAAAAAGGTGAAAATTGGCGCCGGCAGCTTTTGCGTTAGAGTCCTTTGACTGTTGGTGTCTGTAGAAAGAATCCATGCATAGTCCCAGAAGATGCATCCTGACGAGAAACCCCGATTGAATAAAGACCCGAAACAACCCATTTCAGCTATTCCTTCATGCCCTTATCTATAAAAAGACCAGATAATCATTTGCCTGGCTAAATTTGCAGGGTGGCAAAGATGCTCAACCGAAATCTGGTTTTCCGATTCATGCAATTTGTGCAGAAACCTTGGTTTCTACATGTCCTATTCTGGATAATGGTGTTTGCCCTGATGCTTCTCTCTGGAAAGAATGATGGTATCACCGTGATGGAAGTGATCAGGATACTGATCAGTCTCGCTTTCTACCTACTTGTGGTGTATATCAACCTTGGCTACCTGGTCCCAAAGTTTTTGAACCAGAAAAATTTCATGACCTATGTGCTCCTGCTGCTGGCAATGGTAGCCGTATTCACACCTATCAAGGTTTTGCTCCTTTACATCACCCACGATGAAGTGGATCCCAGAGAGTTCCTTGTCATGAACCAGCATACGATCTTCCTTTTGCTTTTTGTGGTTGCAGGTGGATCAACGGTGATAAAAATCATATCCGACTGGCAACGACATCAGCGAGACCGAAAGGAACTTGAAACACAACGCATGCAGTCCGAAATTAAATTCCTGAAATCACAGATCAATCCGCATTTCTTGTTTAATACACTCAACAGTCTATATGCCCTCACCCTCAAGAAATCTGATAAAGCACCAGAAATCGTCATTAAGCTTTCTGAAATGATGCGCTATATGCTTTATGAGAGTAACGAGCGTAGAGTCCCTTTGCAGAAAGAAGTAAACTATATTCAAAACTATCTGGCCCTTGAAGCACTCCGTCAATCAGGACAGGCAGATATTGTCTTTAATGTGGAAGGCCAGATCGCAGATCAGACCATCGCGCCATTGATTTTCATTCCATTCCTGGAGAATAGTTTCAAACACGGCCTCAACCATCAGCTCAGCGATGGATATGTACACGTCACGATGAAAGTCCTGGATAATAAATTACTGCTTCGCATTTTAAACAGCAAGCCGGCTCAACCACCACTACAAACTGAAAAAAACAGCGGTGGCATCGGTCTCGCGAATGTTGAACGAAGACTCAACCTACTCTACCCTAACCAATATAAACTCGACATCGAGGATAACGATAAAGAACATATCGTGGAACTTTCTTTAGCTTTAACTACCTAACTTTTAAACCATACATTTTATGATTAATACCCTGATTATCGACGACGAACCACTGGCGCTGGATGTGCTGGAAACGTACATAAGTCAAATGCCTGAGCTCAACTTGATCGCCAGGTGCTCCAACGCGCTTGAGGCTAATGAATTATTAAGAAAACATCAGATCGATCTGATCTTTCTTGATATCCAGATGCCGCAGTTATCAGGGGTTGATTTTATTAAAGCCTTACCCAATCCGCCGATGTTCATATTCACGACGGCATATAGTGATTATGCGCTTGATGGATACGAACTGAATGCGATTGATTATCTACTAAAGCCTATCTCTATTGACAGATTTATGAAGGCTGTCAATAAAGCTGCGGAACAATTTGAACTTCGTAAACGCGAAGAATCTTCCGAAGGCGGGGCGCCGGGGGAGGGTGTTGAATTTTTCTTTGTCAAAGCAGACAAGAAACTCGTTAAGATCAAGTACGATGAAATCCTTTACATCGAGGGTTTAAAAGATTATGTGATCATACGACTTGAAGTAGGCCGCGTCATAACGCTTCAAACCATGAAGAGCCTTGAAGATAAATTACCACTGACTAGATTCAAACGAATTCATCGCTCCTATATCGTATCCATCGACAAAATTCATGCAGTGGATGGCACCTCCGTTGATTTGTATGAAAAGGGCCAGATCAAACAACTCCCTATCGGAAAGAACTATCGGGATGAGATACTAGAGATAGTCAACAGGAACAAGCTCTAAGATTACACTTGCCTTATGAAAACTAGTCTGCCCCCCTACCCACTGAAAGGGGCTGCTGGTTGTGATCTAAACCCACCAAACCCCCTACCCACTGAAAGGGGGTCAGTGGAATTCAACTCCCTTACAGGGAGCAGGGGGTCAGATGAATCAACTCTAACTATAGGGACCTGGGGAGCATACGGATTCAACTCCCCCTTTCAGGGGACAGGGGGTAAAAAGAAATCAACTCCCCCTTTCAGGGGGCAGGGGTTAAAACGGATCAAAAAAAGGAAATAAGAAAAATTATCTGATCACAGACAACAACTGTGTCATCACGCCATGCGTATGCCTGACCTGCATATAATAAAGTCCAACAGGAAGTGAACTGATATCGATCTGATGGTGCTTGAGATTGATATTGCTGTAGTTGCGAATGATTCTACCTTGAGGATCAACCAGGCTGACCGATTCAATGGCAGTTTTGCCGTTGAGGTGAATATCTACAAAGTCCTGAGCAGGATTTGGATAGACGATAAGCTTATATTGATCCTTATGGATATCTCTGCGATTATACGTAAGTATGACCTCATCGCCATTGACATCATATAAGGTGCCATCCGCGCCCATCACAGTCCCGTACTGTAAGGTTATAGGAATTTGGATAATACCGTCATCTTCTTTAAAGCCTTCGGCATCGTCCTCTATTATGAAAACTATAGTGGCAATGACCCCAAATCCACTGGCGCCATTTCCATTTGCTTTTGAATATCCAGCATCTATTCGTCCATCCCAGGGAACCTTACCAAGAGATATTGAAGGAGAACCTTCAGCCAACCAGGAATCCTTATGAAAATCAATTTCAACTGATGCTGAGTCCAACATCCATGCAGGCACATTCACCGAAAACTTTGCACCCTTCATATCCAGCACCGGAACGTTGGCGTTACCGAATGCCACATCCAAAATGACGACATCTCCTGAGTCAAGCGAAAACTGAACAGGGATTAAAGAAAATTGATATGGCAATTTTTGCTGAACGTCTTTTACAATGACGTCATGAGCACGATAATAATGTTCGTCAATGATCAAGACATCGGCAGCCGTAATAGCACCATCTCCATTAGCATCAAGGTGCTGTATACCACTACCTGTGCCAGAGAAATTCCATGTTTCAGCGTGCTGACCAAACCATACCTCAGGATCAGTGTAGGAACGAACAGTACCTGTTTCCCCTAATCGATAACCCATGGTTAATAAATCAGTCATATCCACACGGCCATCGAGGTCCGCGTCCCCAGGCCAGACACAATCAACTATACAAGGACAAGATTCTGTTTCGGGTGCGTTGATGACGCTCATATCGATTTTGACCAGGTAGCATATATTACTTGGCTGTACGCAATAATAGTATTCAAAATGATCAGGCCCTGTATACCCTATAGCTGGCTCATAGACGAGCATGTTGTAACTGTCTAATGTATCGCATGGCAGTTGAATATTCTGCAATCCTGCATAATTGACAAGAACTCCATGTTCAGGGTTTTGACTGATTATATAGGCAAAATCTGTATAGGCAATAGGATAATCAAGCGTGAGCGGAAGATCCATAGAGGTCTGTAACTGATACGTAAATACATTCTCAGGTTCAAGATCGGTAACATGAATCAAGACAGTGGCCGTCTCACAATACACAGTATCCTGAAAGCAAGTGGTGTATGTGAACTTATCTACTCCCCGATATCCAGTAATGGGGCTGTATGTGAACCCTCCATTTCCTGACTCACTAAGTACGCCTTTCGCGGGGTTGGTATGAGATACTAAATCAAAATCGAGTAGATCGTTGTTAAGTACATTAAAGCTGACACTTAATCCTGGACGCACATAAAACTTATCATCCCTGGCTTGTACATTGACTGCTTTCGTATACACAGTAACTTCATACTGTCGAGTAACTAACCCTGCCAGACCAATCTGAAAAGTATCCTTTCCAACAAATTCTTCCTCCGGTGTATACAACCAAGTGAATGCTCCAATTGAATCAAGTACTCCGTGTGCAGGTGCTATATCGACCAGGAAACCCTCGAATGGGGTAAGGACTTCAAGAGCCTCTCTATTAAGAAGATATTTTTGAAAAGTCAATTGGTCCTGTAAATTGGGGTCACGAACCAATACGTGAGCGCTTGCCTGAGAACAATTACCGGCAGAATCGCAAGCGATATACTGAATCCATGTATCGCCTTCAAATTCAGCTTCAGGTGTAAACAGAATAGTATCTCCAGTAGTATTGATGGTAGCAAGTCCTGTGTTGAGTACTGAAACCGCAGCCAGAAAAAGATTACCACTTGTAGCCGAGTCGTTTGCAAGTACATGAAACGGGACATATATTACGCCAAAAAAGACTAGGAATTGATCATTCCCAGCTGTAACAATTTAGCTGCTCACATTGAATATATACGCCTTGGTGACAGGATAAACCGGAGCTGAAAGGGTGTAGTACGTAACGATGAGATTAGCTGTCCCTACTGCACCTGGATCAGGCGTAAACATTACCTTAAGTGTATTACCCGCCCCCTGTATGAACTCGGGAATACCTAACTGCGGGCTGTCAAACTCAACTATACCGTAAGAATAATTAGTAGAAGCAGGAAACTGGTCGGCATAACTTGATCCACTACTTTTGAGATTGACAAAAATTGGATCAGCCAATTGAGCGAAGATCATTGGCGAAGCCAATAGTGAAAATATCACTACCAAAACGATCTGTATATGGGACAGAATCTTCATTTTTGGGTCCTCTAAGTTGGATTGTGAGTTATAAAAGCGTCTGCAAGATACTAACATCAAACCTAGGAAGGCAACATTTGTTGTAAAAAAATTGTCTTTTCTGGATTATTAGGAATATAACATTGATTATCAACCAATTAAAAACACAATTTCTTTTGTCAATGACTAAAATACAGCTATAAATATGCATTATTGCCATATCTTCTCATCACAAAATCAATGCATTATAAAATCCAAATAAATGTATAATATTTGCTATCATGCGTGAGGGGAAACTTTATCAGGCTATTATTCAACTCACTGGTCACGAACTGAACAGGCTCCAACGCTTTGTTTCAAGCCCTTTTTTCAATCGAAATGAATCAATCATTAAGTTGTTTGTTTGGATTAAAGAGGATCTTAAAAAGGATAAAAAGGAGGAAATAACAATGGAACATTTATGGGCGATTTGCTTTGGCAATAAACAGCCATTAGATGCCGGTCGCTTTAGAAAACTTCAAAGTGATCTCTTAAAACTTGTTGAAGACTATTACGCTCAGGAATCTTTTGAAACCAATCCGATCCACAAAGCAAAATATCTCCTTGAAACCATTTATAACAAAGGATTGGAAAAACTTCAATCCGGGGCATTGAAGTCCGCTCAGAAACTTGTGGAAGGTCAAGAATTAAAACCTGCTTCGTTTTATTATTTCCAATACGAGTTGGAGCAAAGTATTTATGACTTGAATCGTTCACAAATAGAACGAACAACAAAATCTAATATCGAAAGCATTGCACTTAATCTCGATCGCTTTTATCTGGCAGAGAAATTGCGTTATTACTGTACTGTATTGAATCACCAACATCTTGCTGCACTGAATTATAAAATGCTTTTTATTGATGAAATCGTTGCTCATGTTGAAAGCCATGATTATAGTGATGTGCCACCTATTGTAATGTATTATCAGATTCTCCTGACATACAAGGAACCAGAGGTCAAAACACATTATGATGAATTGAAATCGCTTATTGAAAAACATATTCAATTATTTCCTGAAACGGAAGCAAAAGAAATACTTGATGCTGCTTTAAACTACAGCCTAAAGCGCATGAATGCAGGAGAAGTGGATTATATAAGGGAAACCTTCGAACTCTACGTGAAATCACTAGAGAATGGTGTTCTGATGGTGCATGGAAAAATTACGCCATGGTCATTCAAAAACATAGTAACAACTGGCTTGAGATTAAATGAGTTTGACTGGATCGAAAATTTCATTCAGACGTATAGCCTCCACCTGGAGGAGAGATACAGGAAAAATGCCATAACCTTTAATCTTGCTCAGTTATATTTTTATAAAAAAGAATACCAGAAAGTCATCCAGCAACTCAGCCAGGTAGAGTACGATGACATGACATACAATTTGAATTCAAAAACCCTTCTGATGGCCAGTTATTATGAATTGGACGAAATAGAAGCTTTAGGGTCATTACTGGATACCTTCCGGGTGTACCTTAATCGCAATAAAGAATTGCCGGTAACGCGCCGCAAACATTACCTCAACACCATAGGTATTGTTCGCAAACTGTCCAAAACGATACAGGGGGATGATAAAGAAATCGACAAACTGATTAAAGAAGTTGAATCCACCCAAGGTGTCGTCAGCAAAAACTGGATCCTGGAGAAACTGGCTGCGCTTAAATAAAGTGAAGGCTGAGGCGAACGTTGAGGCTGAGACAAAATAAATCTACAAAATTCCCGGTTTTCTTAGTTTACTAAAAGCAATATACCTTTGCGATCCACAATTAGCAACTTTATGAAAATTTTACCTTTTCTATTCCTGATATGCCTGATGGCAGCTTGCGGCCCTTCTGTGCAAGAGCGAAAGGCAGCAGTTGACACTGCATTTGTTATCTATCAATCGGTACCTGTCGATAGTGCTGCTGCGACGCTCATGACTGCATTATGGGAGTACAATAACTCCCGTGCCAAAATGGAGGATAAAAACATGACAAACGACACCATCGTCAAATATATCAGTCAGAGTATGTTTAACGACTCCACGTTCAGGCTCAATGAAAAGCGTGCAAGGTTCTACATTGCTGTATGCGACACCATCGTCAGATCCGAACCAGATCTGGCCAAAGCACCCGATTATCTCCATCATGCAGCCGAGACAGCCCGTACCCTAAGGGATATCCCAAAAGCTATAGAGCTCTATGATTGGATCATAGACAAATACCCAAACCACCCCAAAGCATCTATTTCGCTTTTTCTAAAAGCTTTTACCTACGATAATGACCTCAATGAATTTGATAAAGGTGGAGAATACTACAATGAATATCTGACGAAATATCCTTCCGGCGAATTTTCGGAATCAGCCAGATTCCTTCTTGACAATCTTGGCAAATCAGAAGAAGAACTACTCAAGAAAATGATGGAACAACAAAAGAAGGAAGAGGTGGTGCAATAAGCAGGAGCTATCAGCCGTCAGCTATCAGCTATCAATTATTAACTATCAACTATCAACTATTAGCTATCTGTTAGCTATTAAACGATCTTGACCAGTTGCTTGTCAAATGGACTCAATGCAGTGCCATTGACTTCGGCTTCAGCTTCGAGGAAATATTCCGACTTGACATTCTTTAACGCTTTGGCGGTATCAACAAGTTTTTTGAAGACGAAATTTTTATCTCCGATTTCGTCCATTTCAGATTTGACGATGGTGAATGGCATTTCAAAATCCATCAGGATGACCTCGTGTGCAGGAACTTCAATGTTGTCCACCAATTCAATCTCTCCGATCTTGTATTGATCTGTAAGTTTGTTTTTCCATCGGCCACGGATATATTTTTCCGTGAGCGTGAGTTTTATTTTAGTCACCGTCTGAAGGTGCATGGACTCAAACCTGATTTTGCCTTCTATCACACCGGATTTGGCTGAAATTTCGTCAGGTATGATCATTTCGATCTTAACACCTTCAATCCCAAGCCATCTTTTTACTTTTCCAAACATTTTCTTTTTCTTTTTCCGCTGTAAGGACTGTCGCCCTTGGTTAGTCCCGGGGCTATCACCCCGGGTGAGTATATGGCGGCCTTTCAGGCCTTGTAACTCTTAGTTGCTGAGCGTAGCCGAGGTATCTCTTTTCTATACTCTCTCTCGGTTGCTGAGCGTAGTCGAAGCATCTCTTTTCACTGTTTGGTTGGTGAGCTTGTCGAACCATCATTTAAATAAATCTCTTCATCCACGACTCCCCCAGCGGTAATGTCCACCGACTGATATAATCCTTCCTGTGACTAACCAGGTTGTCAAACTCCCTGTCTTCGTGACTGAGCTGTCCAGCCTCCAATGCACCTTTTATATCAGCCTATGGGGTGATGTGCAATTTTTCTGCTTTGTCGAGCCAGGCAACATT
>JBBRDL010000140.1:0-9024 GCA_038203965.1 Chitinophagales bacterium
TGTCTTGCTTTTTGAATGGTCCTTGTTCGCTGCCCCCTGCTCCCTGCTCCCTGCTCCCTGCACCCTGCACCCTGCCCCCTGCTCCCTGCTCCCTGCTCCCTGCCCCCTGCCCCCTGCTCCCTGCCCCCTGCTCCTTGCTCCTTGCTCTCTGCACCCTGCTCCCTGCTCCCTGCTCCTTGCTCTCTGCTCCCTGCTCTCTGCTCCCTGCTCCCTGCATCAAACCACCTTGTCAGCACAATACGAACTCGCAAAAGCATCAGGTTTGGCCTTGAATACGAAGCCCATCCCGAGGATGTAACCCATCGCTTCGCGCAACGCTTCATTTGATTTGAAATGGGGATCGGTATTGATATCTGCGTGCACTTCGAGTTCAATATCGTATTCATCCAGTAAGGCACAAAGTTTGTAGGCCACGTCTACAGATTTCCAGACTTCAGTGATCATTCGCTCGCGCAGACTGAATTGTTTTTCAGATTTTTCATTGCGGATGTACATAAATCCACCTTTCTTTTCCCGGAGAAAAACAATCACAGTAGCAAACTCTGTGACCACGCCGCGAACTTGTGAATCAGTCCCGATGCATACTTTCAATCGGTAGCCATCCGCCACCTCTCGTTCTACAGTTGAGCGCACAGCCTCAAGGATATCTTCGGTGATTTGCTCACCATTAAATCTTCTCCAGTTCATATAAGAGATTTTTAGTACTTGTGAAGTTAACTAAATCAGTAGATAAGATGTATACCTATCACTTGTAAAAAGATGGTAAAGAATGGCGGAAGGGCATAAGAGGCTTAAGATGTGTAAGAGGCGAAAGAGGCTGAAGAGGCGAAAGAGGCTGAAGAGGCTGAAGAGGCGAAAGGGACCTAAAGGAGGCAAAGGGGTATAAGAATCGGGTTAAGTGGTATATAAATAATTGCCCCCGGCTTTAGCCAGGGGTAATAGGTTCGAGGCAAACTTTCTTAATTCTGAAATGCCAACACATCCGTCTCATCAAATTCTCTGAAGTCTACCTGGCTCAATCCTGACACACCTTGTTCCTCCATATACACCCCATAGATCGTATCTACAGCAGCCATGGTAGTCTTGTTGTGGGTCACGATGATAAACTGTGACTGCGCAGAGAATTTTTTAATAATCTTGTTGAACTTCTGAATATTGGCATCGTCCAGAGGTGCATCAACCTCGTCAAATACGCAAAATGGAGCTGGCTTCATCAGATATAATGCAAACAGAAGCGCAATGGCCGTCAATGTCTTCTCTCCTCCGGAAAGTTGAGAAAGCGATTTTGGACGTTTGCCTTTCGGTTTGGCAATGATGTCAATAGCTGATTCAAGCGGATCATCAGGATTGATCAAGACCAGATCACAGGTATCATCATCCGTAAACAAGCTGCGGAATACTTCAATGAAGTTCTCGCGCACTTTGTCAAATGATTCGAGGAACTGCCCTGTTGCCGTCTCTTCTATCTCTGAGATCGTTGCCATCAAAGAATCCTTAGCGCTGAGAATATCCTGCCGCTGAACATTAATGTTGTCAAACCTGATCTTGATCTCTTCGTGCGCTTCAATAGCCATAGGGTTGATCTCCCCATAATTTTCGAGCCTGTTCCGTAGCCGCTGCACTTTAATCTCTAATTCCTCGAGCGGCATTTCTTCATTGAGATGTTCTGCGGTGATTTCTTCGAGACGAACACCAAATTCCACTTCCATACGCTCGGAGATGGCGATCAACCGGAACTTGAGATTATTGTGCTGATCCTTCAATTCATTGATCAGGTATTGAAGTGTATTGCGTTGTTTTTCTATTCCTTTTATCTTGTCGTCTGAAAGCGATATTTCATTTCGCTGCTGATAATAGCCTTGCTCGACTTCGGTAAGGTGGGCTTCTTTTGTTTTTTTGTCCTGGTATTGCTGTTGCAGCGATTCAATCATTTCTGCGGTCTTGGTCACCACACTTTCTAATTCACTCGACTCTGTTTCGATCTGTTGCGAATGCAGGTCTCTGGCCTGGCTAATCTGGAGGTCCTGATCGGTATGATATTTCAATTCCCTGCCGAGGCTCTCCATTTTGTTAGCCATGTGGATCTCCTGCAGCTTAAGTTCATTGGCTGCAGTATCAGCTTCGTTGAGATGACGTTGGATGGTTTGATATTTCTCTTCGGACTGCTCCATGGTGTGCGCATAATCCTTATACTTCGACTTTTTCTCTTCGAGTTCGATGGAAGTTGACTGAACTCTGGACTCAATATCCCTCAGTGATTCGATATTTTTCTCCTTTCGTACTATGCTGTCAGCGATACGTTCAGCGACATGGTTGAGTCTTGAATTGATTTCCGCCCATGATTGCATCAGATGTACTGCCTGCGTACGTAAGGCTTGCAATTGACCACTGATGTCAACTCCCTGTAAAGTGGTCAGCTGGGATTGGGTCTGATGTACTTTATTTTGCAACTGATGCCATGATTGGCGCAGATCAATAATCTCCTGCTCAAGATGTTCCAGATGTTTTTTACGACCTAGTTTTTTGCCTTCAAACAATCCAACACTACCTCCTGTCAATTGTCCTGCACGACGGATCATTTGTGCCTGTCTATCGATAATCGTTATTCCATTCAGATCAAGCGAAGCAACTTGTATCTCAAGCGGGGATCCATCACTTACATACACATTGTGAAGGAGTTGGCGAATAAGGTTTTCATATCCTGCTTCGATTTCCAGATTTTGTAACAACGGTGTTAATCCGGGGTGGCTTTTAGTAGACGTACTGTGGTCAAATTCTGAGAGAATAAAAAAGTTAGCTCTTCCTTTTTGTGCAAAGCTCAGTAGTTTCACAGCCCTTGATGCTTCATCCCAGGATTTGACTACATAATAATTGAGATAGGGTTCAAGGATTTGCTCAACAATTACCCTGTGTTGCTGATCGCAATAAATGACATCAGAGAGTAATGGCGCTGTAACATTCCAATCCTGGGCTTTATTGAGAAACTTGATCGATTCAGGAAATCCTTCCAGATTGGAGATCATGTCCTTGAGTAAATCTGCTTCGTGAGACCTTGCATCTAAGGTGCGTTGAGTCTGGCGAAGTTGATCAAGCTCGGTAGTCAGGTTTATTTCAAGCTCGCGGATCGTTCGCATCCTGGAGAGCTCCTGCTCTTCAAGGGCTGCAAGTTCTACCGCAGCTTTTTCTTTGCGCTCACCTTCCGTCTTTAGCTGTTCATGCAGTGTAGTAGATTCCTGTTCAAATCTTTGGGTATCATCGGCAAGGATTTTGTTTTCATTGCGGATGATGTCAGCGTTATTGAGGAGTACGGCAATATTTTTTTCTAGATCAAAGACTTCCTTTTCAAACTGCTGGTGCAATTGGTTGACCGCTTCGCGGTTTTCAACCATTTCTTTATATTGTTTTGATATCTCGTCTCTCTTGCCAAGCGCATCTGATAATATGTCATGATGAGAGGCAAGGGCAACAGTTTGCTCTTCATGCTGGGTTCGCAGTGTTACGATTTCTTCATGAAGTCTGGTCAGTCGCTCATTAGCTTTTGAAATCTGAAGCTCAAGGTTTTGTTTGTTTTGTTTGATAAAGGCGATCTTCTGTTCTGCCAGGTTTTTTTCGTTTTCCATGGTCCTGATGCGCGCTACCAATTCATTGAGTTCTTTTTGAAACGCACTGACAGACAATTCATCTCCCAGATGGTTTTTCTTGAGTTTTTCAAGATCAGCATGCATCAGGTCAAGGTCCGCTTCGATACGTCCATAGTGATCTGTTTCCTCCTGGATTCTTTTTTCTGAATTGGCAAATTGTTCACGTAGTTCGACATTATTTCTTGCACCCAGGGTAAGACTAAGTTCTTTGTAATCCTTTTTGAGTTCAAAATACTTAGCCGTCCGTTTAGCTTGTTTTTCAAGCGTCTCAAGGTTGGTTTGAATTTCTTTCAGGATATCATCAATACGAGTCAGGTCTTCAGATGTCAACTTGAGCTTGAGCATGGTCTCATGCTTCCGTTTTTTGTATTTGGAAATTCCAGCGGCTTGTTCAAACATCTTCCTGCGCGCATTGTCTTTGTCATACAGGATGTCATCCACCATGCCAAGTGCGATAATGGCGTAAGAATTGGAGCCGATACCCGTATCGATCAGAATGGATTGGATGTCCTTGAGTCTACAAGTGACGCCATTGAGTTTGTATTCGCTTTCACCACTGCGGTAGAGGTGTCGGGATATAACAACTTCAGTATATTCAGAAGGTAAGATGCCGAGATTATTGTCAAAGGTGATGGCCACCTGTGCAACAGGAGCTGGTTTCCTTTTTTTCGTGCCATTAAAAATCACATCCGCCATATTTTCAAGACGGAGTTCTTTTCCTTTTTGCTCTCCAAGCACCCATCGGATGGCATCCACCACGTTAGATTTTCCAGATCCATTCGGACCTACAACTCCAATTACATTCTCATCAAAATGGAGGACAGTATCGTTGGCGAAGCTTTTAAACCCCTTTAATTCCAGACTCTTCAGACGCATTGGTCAAAGATAAGATATTCATTTATAAGAAGTTCTGAGATATGTAGCCCATCAATCACATTATAACAAACCTCCATTTATTCTCTTCTGAGAGGCAAACTATTGTGTCGCCGCACCCGTCTTCATTTTGTCGGAAAGTTCTGGTCCAAGGTACTTTTCGATGAGGAAATGGACACCATAGATTGCAGGTGTCAGGAGGATAGCCATCGTAAACTTATAAATATAGTTGACCAAACCAATAGCCAGGACTCTGACCAGATCCCAGTCTGAACCGATATAGAAGGCGATAACCAACACTATAAAACTGTCAATAAACTGGGATACCAGTGTAGAACCGGTGGCTCGTAGCCAGATTTTTTTCTCCCCTGTGATCTTCCTGATCTTATGGAAGACAATTACATCAATTACCTGCCCAATTAGGAAGGCGATCACAGAACCGGCAATAATCCACAAACCTTGACCGAAAATTCGGGTAAAGGCGAGATTCATGTCTGGCAAGCTTGTTGAAGGATTGTCCCTCATCCCACTGATATTTTGCCACCAATCATTGGGAGGGGTTTTAATCGCCAGGAGAGCCATTAGGAAAGCATAAATGATCAATCCAACAGTCAGCCACGAAAGGAAGCGGACACCTTTCCCACCAAAATATTCGTTGATGATATCTGTCATGACAAAGACGATGGGCCATAAGAGGACACCAGCCGTAAGATTGAATCCCAGGTCACTGACGCCGAAGAGTGTCATGGAAAGCGGATCAAAACCAAATAGTTTTTCGAGTGAAAAAATCTTGATACCGATAAATTCTGCCAATAAGGCATTGGCAATAAAAAACCCGCCTAGGATGATAAACAGTTTGGTAGGTTTGGAAGCGAGTATCTCTGAGGTCATATCGGAATGTTGAAAGAAAGATACCAAAGAACCTAAATTGCAAGTGAATGTTTTATATTTCTATTAGTCCTTTTTTCACAACATGCTAATGAATCGTATTTGGATTTTCTTTTTTTTATTGACCCCATCGGCCCAATCGGTCACTGCTCAGGCTGATCAACTTCAGGGTGAGATCGCAAAGATTATCCGATATGAAACCTTTATTGATTTTGGGATCGTGCCTGGCTTATTGGTAGGGGTGATGGACGGAGACAGCACCTATATCTGCTCTTTTGGGCAGCCTATGGACAAAGATTCAATCTATGAAATCGGAAGTATAACAAAGCCTGTCGTAGCCTGGCTTGTAGATAAATTGCTTGATTCACTAGGCTTGACTCGTGAAAGTTCAATTTGCCAGTTTTTACCTGATACGTTATGTGATGATCGTTGGAAGCCTATTACGATAGCACAATTGATCAATCATCGAAGTGGATTACCAAAATTTCCTTTGGATATTGGAGAGGTTGAGGAATCCGTTTTAGATCCTTACGCAGCCTATGATCTGAAGCATCTTACAAATGACATGGAGAAAATGTTGCCAGTAGCTGACAAGTATAATTATAGTCATGTGAGCTATGCGTTTTTCCATTGGTTGTTTGAAAGGGCAGGAGGGATGCAGGCGTATGCAAACCGTCATCTCTTTTCTGCAAAGGCGATGCTACATACAGGATGGAATATCCCTGATGACCAGATAGCCCAGGGGCATGGATTTCACAGTAAGGTGCAGCCGCCCTGGCATGTCAAAGCTTTTGCACCTGCAATGGGATTGAAGTCAAGTTTATCGGATCTCTTGATTTTTATTCGAACCGTATCCGCTCAACTTGCGCCTGACGAACCAGCATTAACCTCTGATTTAAAAAAGGAAATGAAAGTCCTAAATAAAGCTGAGGAGTATAAAGTAATCCAAGGTTGGTTTGTAGTAAATGCCGGACCTTATCTGGCGTATTACCACACCGGCCGAACAGGAGGGCATCAGGTGAGTATCACGTTTTCACCTACCACAAGAAAAGGAGTCATTGTTATTTCCAATGGTGCAGCGGGTTCAAATAACCTGAGCCTGCTTATTTTGGATATGGTCATGCGGGCGAAGTAACTGAAGTCCACTGTAAGTCCGTTGCGCGCTCTTATGCTCTCACATTCCTCACGTGCATACGTTCTTAGGTTCTCTCGCACTCACTCTTCCAATTCTTTCCATTAATTTTGCATGGCTATGCCTGACCCGTTAAAAGATTTGCAACAACTTAAAAACCTCTTTCCGGATATGGAGCCGTATGTCCCGGACCCAAAGGAGAAAGAGGAGGCAACTCCCGATCAGCTCATTACTGACAAAGAGAAGGCGCAGATGAAACTGTATGTCTCACGAGATAAAAAACACCGCGGCGGCAAACAGGTTACTTTGGTTCAGGGCCACGAAGGACCTGATAAGGTCATGGAACATCTACTATCCAAATTGAAATCAATATGTTCGGCTGGTGGAAGCCTTAAGGACGGCGAATTGATTATTCAGGGCGATCATGTAAAAAAGGTGATCGATTATTTGGTCAAATCCGGGTATAAACAAGTAAAACAGAAAGGCGGTTGATGGTTCGACTACGCTCACCAACCAGTAGTCAAAGGTCAATAGTTTATAGTTTACTCACGTCTCACGCCTCACGCCTCACAACTCACAACTCACAACTCACAACTCATAACTCATAACTCATCCGTATTACTCACAAACGAAATCTTCTTACTATCGGGCGACCATGACGGCGTGTTCATAGATCCCTGGCCGCCGTACAGGTATGCGATTACCGTTGGCTTGCCACCGCTTACTGGCATTAGCCGTAGGTATACATGCTTATAAAACGGGTGTTCGTCGGGCTTGATATCGGTGCCATAGGAAATAAACGCAATCTGTTTACCATCGGGCGACACATGCGGAAACCAGTTGTTGTATTCATCAAAAGTTAACTGCTCCTGTTGACTGCCATCGGGCTTCATACGCCATAGTTGCATAAGGCCGGTGCGGGTTGAATTGAAGTAAATGTATTTTCCGTCAGGGCTATACTGTGAGCCGTCATCTAACCCCGGCGAATAGGTTAGGTTTACTTCTGCGCCACCTACCAGGTCTTTTCGGTAAATATCAAAATCGCCATTGCGTTGGGCGGTATATACCACGTATTTGCCATCGGGACTAAAGCCGTGTAGATACGATGGGCCTACGGGTGTTATTTGCTTTGGTATGCCCCCGTTGATAGGCATCACATACACCAGCGATCCATTTTTTGCATCGCCGCTGGAACTACTTAAACCCAACATTTTACCATCAAAAGAAATAACATGGTCGTTGTTGTTTTTAATAATATTACCTGTTGGTACTACGGCTGCTTTTTTAGTAGCAAGGTTAAGTGAATAGATCAACCCGTTGGAGTTATAAATAAGGCGCTTACCATCGGGTGTCCAATTGGGTGCCTGAAGCGATACCGGCTCAGTATACTCCACCATTCTTTTACCATTTTTTACGTCCATGGTTTCAATACGGCTGCCTATGTAATCGCGGTAAGGCACAAAGTTGGATTTGGCAGGTATGTTAATCCGCACATTATCGTACAGCACTTCTTCCACTACATCTTTATTATGGCTG
Organism: Chitinophagales bacterium; assembly: GCA_038203965.1. Taxonomy (GTDB): domain Bacteria; phylum Bacteroidota; class Bacteroidia; order Chitinophagales; family Saprospiraceae; genus Opimibacter. The sequence continues at coordinate 8,071 of JBBRDL010000140.1, forward strand.
CAAATAAACAAGCCTGCTAATACCTCGTCCTGCAAGGCATCGCTCGTAAACTCCTCCACAACATATGGCTCGCCAAAATGCGCCGTACGCATAATGTACTTATTGCCGCTTCTTTCCAGCTCAACTACATCAGGCCCTGTTATGGACGATCGTTTTTCTTCTACGTTAGCCGCTTGTGCAGTGCGGTATTGCAGCGAAGTAAGCCCATCGCCATGCACCTGTGCACTCACCATTGCCGAACTGCTGTCAATACTATTGCGGAGCATCCATCCAAACTTGCGGTGTGGGTCGGTGCCCTTGCCAATAAAGGTTCCCCTGGCCTGCAGTATAAAATCGCCCTTTAGCTTTTTATACAGGTAATGAAACTCATCTTTGCCAAACCAAATGTTGGCACCTGCACCTTTTAAATGGTATTGGTCGGTAGCAGCGTTGTAACTGGCAGCACCTTTATTTAATACATTACCTACATCGGCCGATTGGGAAAATGCACCCAGCGATTGCGCATCAGCGGTATGGCTTAAAATAGTTGACAGCATTACGATGATCATGAATTTGAATGGAAAAACACGTTGTGAATTATTCATACGGGCAATTTTTAGATGTTTAGTAACTGGATGTGTGTTTTGCTTTATTGGGGACGGCGACCAACATTTGTCGTTCACAATAGCACTGGTCTTCTTTGCCTCGTTGCAGGTCGGTCGGCTAGCGTTGTTGTGGGATGCTGGCCCACAACGGTAAGCATTGAATTGTTGTTGTTCATCCACCTCAATGTAAGTGACAATAGTAGCTGACAATTGTTGGTCGGCGACCAACAACGGCGTTGACAATTGTTGGTCAGCGATCACCAACGGCATTTGGAATTGTTGGTCGGCGACCAACAATGGCGTTGACAATGGTTGGTCAGCGATCAACAACGGCATTTGGAATTGTTGGTCGGCGACCAACAATGGCGCT
>JBBRDL010000141.1:0-8974 GCA_038203965.1 Chitinophagales bacterium
ATGCCCACTTGGGCCTGAGTGACTAGGCTATATAATACCAGCGTAAAAAGACAAACGATTTTCATCTTTGTTTTTAGTTTATAGATTATAGAAATAATTTGAAATTGAAGCGCATTGGCCCGGGATGCCTGCTTCACATAAGAAGGGGGTAAAACTTCACAAAGTGTTTGAAATCCAAAGGAGGACTAAAAGTTTAATCAAAATCCATTTGCCAGCTTTTATAGGGAAAGATTTGATTGTTTAGAAGTAAGCGTTCACCGCAAACGAACACTGCTCCATAAAAACACGCCTGCTCTGGATATGGGCTTCAATCAGGATAAAGCTCATGTTGTCAAGGTATAGCTTGCTGGTTTGCCCCATCGAGATTCCCGTTTTGTCCATGCTGGTTTGTCCCTTCAAAATTTCCATCTTTCTTCGAGTTCGCTCAGCACAATCAGCTAAATTTCTTTCCCCCCGCCACAAATACATTGCATTTGGCGGGATCTCACTTCGTTCGACCTGTGTTTCTCTATCTCGTTTTTCTGCGAAAAACATTATTCCGAAAACCCCGGAGTAAAAAGATTCTTTTCTTGCCCCGGGGTACAATGATCACATTAACCCAAGGATTGCGCAGCACACGGGTATGGGCGAAGGGGCGAAATAAGGATGCTTTTTCAAATAAAATAAGTTTTAAAGCTCCCTTTTTATTTAATTATGTATACTACCACTTGAATATCAACAATTTACACATTGTATATTATTATAATGCAAAATATACCATATTTACGGTATTAAAACATATTATAGATAAGTTACATTTGTTAGGCATAATGGTTTTTTATAATCTGTTATGTGCTGATAATTAATGATATAATCGTAGCATCAGTTCTGAAAAAGGAATTGAATAGCCCCAACGATTGACCTGACCTTCCCGAACGATAATAGCCTGAATAACTCCGAGATCTCACCATCCTGGTCCGCATGATCACACATGCTATTGGATAAAGCTGTACCGCTTTCAAAGTGGCCCCCTTTACCGATAGGCTTAAATATTTTAATCTAAAACTAAGATCCGCCATGAAGAAAATGGACTATGCCGTTTTGATCAGTGATAGTGTACTGAAAGATCTCAAACACGTTTGCAGACCGATATCACCCTCCTGGATTTCAGGTATTCTACTCTTGATGCTCTTTTGGCACAATCCCCTATACAGCCAAGGCGATTGCCCACTTGCCTGCCATGGAGCTCAAGTCTCACTTGGTGCTGACTGCACTGCGGAAATTACAATTCCCATGATCGGGGATACCAGCCAATGTCTTGATGGTGGATTTATAGTCTATGTGATCACGCTGGCAGGCGATACGTTACCTGGTGCAATAGTGACTGAAGCAGAAATAGGGATGACTTTAATTGTGAGCCTGGTCGACACGATCTCAGGAAATAGTTGCTGGTCATATATAACCGTTGCTGATAAAATGAGTCCAACGCTTATTTGTGTTGATGATACGATTTCTTGTCTTGAAATGCTTTTATTTCCGGAGGGAAATTTCGTTCAGACTGAAATGCAGACTGAAATTTTATCCAGTCTCGGATCGACTGCTGATTTTGCCTTATTTACAGCTGCGGGAGCATTCAATAATATTGGAGCAGGAACGATTGTCACAGGTGATGTAGGTACACATGTAGGGGCATTCAACGCATTTCCTCCTGGTATTTTAATAGGGAATCAACATGTAGCGAATGGCGTCTCAGCGCAAGCCGCTGCAGATGTCCTTGTGGCCTATAGCTATTTGGCCAGCCTTACGTGTGGTCAGGTCATCGGTACTACGTTAGGTAATAACCAGGTCCTGACGCCAGACATTTATTGTACCGGCGCCGCATCAACCCTCAATGGAAATTTGATTCTGGATGCGGAGAATGATCCGAGTGCCATCTTTATTTTCCAGATTGGAGGCGCACTTTCTACGAGCACTTTTTCAAATGTCAGCCTGATCAATGGCGCATCGTTATGCAATGTATTTTGGCAAATAAACGGAGCATTTGCTTTGGGAGACGGTTCTGTTTTCAACGGAACGATCATCGCTAATGGAGCACTGAGCTTTTTGCAGGGGGCCACTTTACTAGGCAGAGGGCTTTCTACAGCAGGTGCCATCTCCCTGATGGATAATATAGTGACGATTCCATCATTATGTAATACAGGTCCAAATGCTTTTGACAATTGCTCCGAAGTGGAAATCATCCTGCTGGAGGAGACGAGTGAATTGCTATGCGATTCATTTCTGGTCAAAAGGGTGACCCGGACTTATATAGCAAGAGATGAGAGCGGAAACGAATCAGATCCTTGCATCGTTAACTTTTATCTTGAAAGGATTGATTTTTCCCTGATCCAGTTTCCTGATTCATTAACGATTGCGGATGGTGATGCACTTCAATGTGATGTGCCATTTGCAGACACGGACCAGGATGGAATACCTGATCCGCAGGATGACTTCCCATTACTTGGAACAGGTGTTCCAACGATTAACGGCGTTCCTATTTACCCTGATTTCATAGGTTTTTGTAATGCCCTGGTCACCTTTGAAGATGTTGTATTACCTCCTATCGGCTGCGTCCAGAAGATCATGCGCATATGGACTGTTCGTGAATGGCATTGCCTGGGTGAAACGGATACATTATACATTCAGTTAATTGAAATTGTGGATGATGAAGGACCATCGATCACCTGTCCGGCCAGTTTCACCACTTCAACGACAGGACATTTCTGTGAGGCGACCATTCTGCTGCCACCGGCACTGGTCGATGATGCATGCAGTGATATTGTAACAGTGACCGTAGCTTATCCGGGTGGGTTTAGCCCAACAAATGGTGGTGTTTATGTTTCACTACCAGTGGGTGTCAACATCATTACGTATACGGCCTATGATGCGTGCTATAATTCTTCCTCATGTACCATGACCATTACGATCGCCGATCTCACACCTCCCATTCCGGTTTGCGATGAGCATACAATCGTGTCATTGACACTCGGTGGTCAGGACGGATTGACAAAGGTGGATGCTTCTGTTTTTGATGATGGAAGCTACGATGCTTGCAGTCCAGTAACATTCCGGGCCAGAAGGATGGATTCTTGCATTGATTTTGACTGGACTACAGAAGGAGCAGGCGTGGATGAAATCCCCAACGGCGAAATCAATAGCCAGGACTGGGGTACTGTTCTGCGGTCTAAGGTTCCATTCTCTTGTTGCGATGCAGGTGCCGGACCTATCATGATCCTACTAGAAGTAACAGATGCTTCAGGTAATACAAATTCCTGCATGGTCGAAGTAGAAGTGCAGGATAAGATCCCACCGATCATCACTTGTCCTGAGGACATTACGATCAGTTGTGAATTCCCTCTTGATCTTGACAATCTCGATATTTTCGGTGGCGTGGTACAAAATGGACAGCAACAGGAGTTTTGTGTATATGATCCGGCAAATCCGGAAGCCGATCTCCAGGGATTCGTATGTGGACTTGGAGGATTGGTTATTGACAACTGCGGTGTTGATATCACTGTTACTGTCTTTCCCGATATTAATCAATGCGGTGTAGGTGTAGTGACGCGTACGTTTATCGCATCTGATGCGAACGGACAGCGATCATGTCAGCAGCGAATCTATATTGAGGACTTCAATCCAATGGATGGGAATTCAATTGATTGGCCTGATGATTATATCGGAGCAGAATGTAGCGAAGGCACAGATCCAGATGATCTGATTTACCCCTATGACAGGCCAAGACTAGAAGATGATGCATGCAGCCTGATCGCCATGACCTATGAAGATGTGATCTTTGAATTTGCTGATGGAGCCTGCTTTAAGATTCTTCGTACCTGGACAGTGATTGACTGGTGCCTGTATGAAGAATTGGGGGGCATAGTGATTGGCGAGAATTACTGGGAGTATACCCAGGTCATCAAGGTCATGAACCAATTCGGCCCTGCGTTTACAACTACACAACCAACCATTGAATTGTGCAACAACGTTGATTGTGGCGGATTACCTGTAGCATTAATTCAGCGAGCTGAAGATGACTGTACTGCGGACGAATTGCTGCAGTGGTCATATGCCGTTGACCTGAATAACAATGGGACTATTGATATTGGACCTATTGGCGGATTTGGCCCAGAAATCAATGCCAGTGGTATTTATCCGCTGGGGACACACCGGATCATCTATTCTTTTGAAGATCGTTGTGGTAACCGGGTTGTAGCTGAACAATTCCTGAACTTGCTTTCATGCAAAGCACCTGTTCCCGTCTGCATCAACGGTCTTTCAACGGATCTGATGGCCGTGGACACGGATGGTGATGGCGAGGGAGATACAGGTATGGTCACTATCTGGGCTACAGATTTCGATGCCAGCAGCTATCATCCATGCGGGTCTTACTTCACGTTGTCGCTCGCAGCGGATACCCTGGTCAAGAGCCTGACCTTTGATTGTAGTCATGTAGCTGTTGGACAGGTTCCAGTCTCCTTATATGTCACAGATTTATTAGGCAACCAGGCCTGGTGTGAGACGTATATCATTATCCAGGATAACATGGGTGTTTGCCCTGACACATCTGGCCTGACCGGTACCATCACAGGAAAAGTCAGCACGGAGACAACTGACAATGTTTTAGGAGTAACAGTTGAATTGGGAGGAACTACAATGATACCCATCAATACAAATCAATCCGGAACCTATACATTCCCTGCCATGCCGATTGGCGGGAATTATGAAGTGAAGCCAGGTAAGAACAACGACTATAGAAATGGCGTGTCTACACTTGACCTGGTCCATATTCAGAAACACTTGTTAGGCATCAAACCATTGGAATCACCCTATAAGATGATTGCTGCCGATGCAAACGATTCTAAATCCATTACGGCCATTGACCTGATTGAACTGCGTAAACTGATTCTGGGTATTTACAGTGAGCTGCCCAATAACAGCAGCTGGAGATTTGTAGATAAGGACTATGTATTCCCGGATCCATTCAATCCATGGATGCAGGTTTGGCCGGAAAGCCAGACACTGAATCCATTATCGTCCGGAATGACACGTGCCGACTTCTTTGGAATCAAGATTGGTGATGTTAACAACACCGTGAAAGCAAACGCTCAAAGCATTACGCCTCGCGGTTCAGGTGAGAAACTCAATCTGATCATCGATGACGTGAAAGTGGAAGCCGGAACCAGTATCGAAATTCCGGTTTTCGCTGGCAGTGCATATTTGATCGAGGGTATGCAGTTCAGTCTTGACGTTGATCATTCGCTGACGTTTAAAAATGTAATTGCCGGTCAGATGGATGTGACCAATGAAAACTTTGCATTCCTGAATAAAATGACATTGACATCGAGCTGGAACACGGCTGAAGGCGTTCAGATTAATGATGCTCAACCATTGTTCACGTTGGTGATGGACGTTTCAAAGCGTGTTAGATTAAGTGAAGTGGTGAGCATAGCCGCTGCTCCGACCCACCCCGAAGCGTATACGTTGAATAATGAAATTCTAGGATTGAATCTTTTATTCCGTGGTGCAGCGCATTTAGTTTCTTTCGAATTACTGCAGAACGAACCAAATCCATTTTCAAATAAAACAACCATTGGATTTATACTGCCAGCTAACGGTCAGGCTACGTTGACGGTCTTTGATCTGGCCGGAAGGAAGCTGATAGATCAACCGGTGGCAGGATTGAAGGGATTGAATAAGGTGGAAATTTCCAGGAGCCAGTTAGGTGCTCAGGGTATAGTTTACTACCAGGTTCAGTTTGAAGGATATACCGCTACTAAAAAGATGTTGATGCTGTAAGACGCTGATATTACCAGCGAATCATTATTCAACTAAAAAATGAGCCACAAGTACATTGCAGCTCAAAATTGGCTGGATAAAGCACCTATTCAGCATATTTGGAGCTCAAAATAACTACAGCTTGAGCTGCAATAAACCCCGGGGTAGAGGGAATTTTCTACCCTGGGGGAAAGGGGAATCCATTAACCCCGGGGTAGTGTAGCACAAAGGGGAGAGCACGTAAGGTCGAAGAGGCCTAAGGTGAGCCATTTCGATGAGGACTAAATTCCTCCTTATTTTACACCCAGTTGGACCGAGGTATCAAACGAAGCCTGCTCCTTATTTCAAAATCAAGACAAATGAAGGCAGTGCTAAAATACAAATATGTATATTTTTTCCTCCTGGGGATATGGAGTCTCCAGGCTTGCAATAAGCAGCCTGCAGATGGTAAAGAATCTGCAACCAATAATCCATCATCATCAACCTATGCTTCTGACAAGGAAGGGTGGCTTGTCAATCTAAATGATGCATACGCCCTGTCAGAGAAAGAGAAAAAACCCATCCTGATCTATTTCACTTCAAGTGACACCTGTGGAATGTGTCAGCAGCTTGATGCAAATGTCTTTTCGACACCTGTTTTTAAATCATGGGCTGAAAAAAAGATCGTGATGTTTAAGGTTGATTTCGCAACACACCATCAATTCCCGGAAGGAAAACAGGAGCAAAATGCCGCTATGGCCCAGTCACTAAAGATCACCACTTATCCGGCCTTATGGATGCTCAGCGTAACCCATGAAGTCGAAAACGGAAGGTTCAAGGTAAAACCAATCGGCAAAGTAGGATATGCTAAGACGCCTGAGGAGTTTATCGGCATGGTGCAGAATTTCCTTCGACGCTAATATGTCACCAGGTTACTTCCGGCGATAAGTATGTCCCTTGGAAGCACTATCCATTTACGGCAATTGGAAGTCGTCAATCGGCAGTCGTCAGTCGTCAGTTTGCAGGATTTCCCTTCCTTCGATTTGGCATCCAGCCTACGACATCTAAAGTCCGATGTCTGGTATCTGGCGTCTCACGTCTCACGTCTCACATCTCACGTCTCACGTCTCACGTCTGATACTACTCAACTCCCAAGTCGGGCGCAAATAGCAAATCCACTGAATGCAACAGGGACGAATGCCGAGTTATAAAGATTAAACCACCACTGGGTATCCGTTGTTGCATAGCTTCCAAAAACATGAATCGCTTGAGTAGCTGAGCTGTAGCCTCCGGAAATCACTTTCGTCCCGGGTGGACAATTGCACTGCATGGTGACAGTGCCACCACTCCCAGGCACCATAATGGTGTCTGACCACACTTGTTCATATCCTATGTTTAACGCGCTGGTCACTGTAGCTATGCTCATCACCACCTCTCCATCTGTCTCCATGCGTAAAGCCTCCTGTCCGCCTGATTTAAATATCAAATTTCCTGATGCCGTCATTTTTAGATCCTGCTGTGCATTTGATCCGGTGGCATAAATCGTGTTATACCCAAAACCGATGCCCTGTAATCCACTAGAATGCCGAAATTCAATTCCTCCCGATGATTCACCCATTTCTCCTCCTGTTACATAGAGGGCCAACCCGGTGGGATGACTGCTGCCTGTCCGGCCAAAGCCTGTATGAATATCCATTCGATTGGTCGGGGTGATTCCTACACCAACATTTCCATTACCCTGTATCCTCATGAGTTCACTACTGGTCGTCGGAGAGGTTCCGGCATAAAAGATATGACTCGATCCACTAGAATGTACCTGGTATCGTAATACATCCGAAAGCGAACCAAATCCAGAAAACTGATTGCCATTATCAGCGGCTTCATATAACACCAGTTTTTTGGCCGTTTGCGTATTTGGAAAATGAAGCAGCGCTCGCGGCGTTGTGGTGCCTATACCCACAAATCCATTCGCTCCGATGCGCATACGTTCTACAAAACCTGCGGTAAAGATGAGACTACCTGAACCTTTAGCCGCCAGACCGAGATCCTGATCAAAAGATGAGCCTGTCGCATACATGGTATTGAAACCAAAACCAATGCCCTGCGTCCCGTTTGAATGCCGGAATTCTATACCGTTGGAGGCTGCACCAAAGTTTCCGCTGACATACATAGCCCGGTCATCGGGATGCGTTCCGCTCCTCGGAAGGCCATGTATGATATCCAGTCGGTTATTTGGGAGACCGCTGATCACAATATTTCCATTGAAATACGAATTGCCAACAACATGCAATTTTCCAAATGGGTTTATTAGTCCCAAACCTATGTTTCCATTAGGGAGCATGGTAAATTGATTATATCCATCCCCGGCAAACAGGTTTAAAGGATGATCACTCCTCGTACCGATCCATCCCCCAAGAAGACTGTTGGTACTACTGACGAACGTCGCGATATCTACATCTCCATTGGTGTGGGATATTCCATATTGATCGTTGGATGTCTTAACCTGTAGTTTGACCTTGGGGTCCAGCGTGCCGATACCGACACTGTCCGTAAGACCTAAATAGATTTGATCAGGGTTGGTGCGATGCACTTCTGTATTGACCTTATCCACCAGTTCTACCCATTCATTGGTGTTGTGAAACCAAAATGTTTCTGTCGTGATGTCAAAAACCAATAATCCCTGAGCAGGGGATATAATTAGTTCACGTTGATCACTTGTGAGTCTCGGCACCAGCATGCCTTTCGTGGTACTTGAAATATCCAGCGCGGCACTGGCATCGGGTGCAGCTGTGCCTACCCCAATTCCTTGTCCGATCACAGACCCACAAAGGGACAGAACAAAGTACAATCCAATAGCTTTTTTCATTTCGATGGTCGTTTCAAATTAAAATACATGCATTTGCTGATCCATTTGCTGGATGAGGCGATCTGCGATAAAGCAGGCTATTGCGATCAATAACAACATCAGGAGGATAAACAGGATGATCAAGTGATACCGCTTTAGCGTTTGCATATTGATTCAATAAGGACATATCAAATCTATACCCAGCACATAGATCCAGGCTAAGAAACAAGAGGACAATACTGCGACAGGGTGGCGACAAAAAGTGGACAATAGCTAACGAAATGGAAATAAGGACTTTATGACATGAGAAGTATGTCATGCAGACGTTTAAAGTGTAGTAATGAAGAAAATTTTGCG
>JBBRDL010000142.1:0-8882 GCA_038203965.1 Chitinophagales bacterium
AGAAATCCTCGATAAAATCTTCCAGCCCTTCTTCACCACCAAGCCCACCGGGCAGGGAACCGGATTAGGATTATCGCTCAGCTACGACATTGTCAAAGCACATGGAGGGGAGTTAAGCTTAGAAACCAAAGAAGGAGAAGGTGCAACATTCATCATTCAATTACCTGTAGCATAAACATCATGAAATTTTTCATACTCGCCTTACTGATTGTTCTCGTCAATAAACCCATTGTGGGTCAGGAGGAATTATTTAGTAAAATCAGACATGAACAGGATTCTTTGCTTACAAAAATTGAGTTTGAACCCGACGACACCAAACGTATTGACCTGATCCTGGCTATTTATAAAACTAGAGTCGAGGCCTATCCACTGATGGTCATTGAGGTTGGGCAAAAGCTTGCTAAACTTTCGCAACGAACAAAAGACCCTATTACTGAAGCAATCTCATGGGGTTTCTTTGGCCAGGGATATCGCCTGTCGGGTGATTATACCAAGGGTCTGGAATGTCATCACAAAGCTGTTGCCCTGGCGGAGAAAACAGGAAATAAATCGCTGATTGCCATTACCAAAAACCAAATGGGCCATATCTATAAAGATCGGGACGAAAACGAAAAAGCGCTACGACTCTACCGGGAAGCATTGACCAGTGCCCGACAGGGAGAAAACAAAGAAGCCTCTATCTGGCCCGTAATGAATATGGGAGCCATCTTCCTTGCTACAAACCAATTGGATTCTGCCCTTCGATATTCACAGGAAGCGTATAACCGGTGCCTGGAGATCAAATTATATCGCAACATGCCCTACATCCTTTCCAATATCGGAAGTGCCTATAGCAAAATGGGTAATGCCCCTGTGGCCATATCCTATTATCAAATGGCTATTACTTCGGCATTGGAAAGTAATTCCGCAAGATATACCAACCAAGTTTACACAGCGTTGGCAGAGCATTATCTGAAAACTGGCCAGACAGATTCAACCATCTATTATGCCCGAAAAGCAATCGATGAAACGCACAACACTTTGTTTACCTTTTTGAGCATCAAACCGGCCAAATTACTTACTGAGATTTATGAAAAAAGCAATGCGGATAGTACGCTTAAATATTTTAAAATCTACCGCGTTGCAAATGACAGCTTGTTTAGTGCCAGAGCTGAGCAACAATTTCAGATGATGACCTTTGAAGAAGATCAACGCCAGCAGGAATTAGCCACCCAAAAAGCAAACTATCTGTACAAAATAAAAATGAAAATCATGATGGGCGGGCTGGGTACGATTCTACTAATTGCCCTTATTCTCTTTAGAAATAACAAACAGAAACAAAAAGCAAACGCGCTGCTCCACCGGCAGAAGGAAGAAATTCAAACAGCACTTTCCAAACTTAAAACAACACAAACCCAATTGGTTCAGTCGGAAAAAATGGCTTCCCTCGGTGAGCTCACCGCCGGTATCGCCCATGAAATCCAAAACCCCTTAAACTTTGTTAATAATTTTTCAGAAGTGAATACCGAACTCATTGATGAATTGCAACATGAATTAAAAACCGGGAATACCACAGAAGCCATTACCATTTCCAACCATATAAAAGACAACGAACAAAAAATAAATCATCATGGCAAACGCGCCGATGCCATCGTCAAAGGCATGTTACAACACAGTAGGAGCAGCAGCGGCGTTAAGGAACCAACCGATATCAATGCTCTCGCAGATGAGTATCTGCGTCTGGCCTACCATGGTCTCCGCGCAAAGGATAAGTCATTCAATGCCACAATGAAGACAGACTATGATGAACGTATTGGTATGATCAATATCATACCACAAGATGTCGGCAGGGTAATACTCAATTTGATCACGAATGCCTTTTATGCTGTCTCTTCTGCCCCTAAATCCCCTGAAGGGGACTTGCCTTATGTGCCAACAGTATCAATAACAACAAGACTTATTAAGTCCCCTTTAGGGGATTTAGGGGCAAATACTTTAGAAATCCGCGTCTCCGACAACGGCCCCGGCATCCCCAAAGACATCCTCAACAAAATCTTTCAACCATTCTTTACCACAAAGCCTAGTGGCCAGGGCACAGGTCTAGGCCTGTCCCTAAGTTATGACATCATCAAAGCCCACGGCGGCGAACTAAAAGCGGAAACAAAAGAAGGAGAATATGCAGAATTTATAATTACTTTACCCATATAAACACCCTACCTCTGTATGAATATTTTAGTAGTAGATGACGAAAAAGATGTACAGGTCCTGTTTGAACAACGCTTCAGAAAAGAAATACGCAACAATGAAATTACTTTTGCGTTCGCATTTTCAGGCGAAGAAGCATTACAATACCTCAATGATAACAACCACCGAGCGGTACTCATCCTCTCTGATATCAATATGCCCGGCATGAGTGGCCTGGAATTATTGCGCCATATCAAAGAGAAATATAACGCTCCTCCTCCCCTTGTCATGATGATCACAGCCTATGGCGATGCAGAAAATTATAATACCGCTATGCGCCTGGGAGCCGATGACTTCCTCACCAAGCCCGTAGAATTCAATGTCCTGAAAGAAAAATTAAAAGCAATACAATAATGGCCAAAATCTTAGTGGTAGATGATGAGGCGGACCTGGAAGCGCTGATCAAACAAAAGTTTCGTCAGAAAATCCGTGAACATCATTATGAATTTGTGTTTGCCGCAAATGGAAAACATGCGCTAGAACAACTAGCCTTACATACCGATGTTGATGTCGTCCTGAGCGACATCAACATGCCTGAAATGGATGGCCTGACGCTGCTATCCAGACTGGCAGAAGAAAACAATATGCTCAAATCTGTGATCGTCTCCGCCTATGGGGATATGGAGAATATCCGCACCGCTATGAATCGGGGTGCTTATGATTTCATCACTAAGCCTGTCAACTTTGAAGACCTTGACCTAACGATGGAAAAAACCATCAAACACGTCAAGCAAATGCGGGAAACCATGAAAGCCATAAAGGAAAATAATATCCTCCGAATGTATGTGGATGAGAATGTACTGAAATTTATGGCCAGCCGTGAGTTTGAATCCTCCCTCATGGTCAACGATACTATTCAAGCAACGGTGGCATTTATTGATATCTGCAGCTTTACCACCATCAGTGAAAATGAACCACCGGATACAGTGGTAAAATTGCTCAACAGCTATTTTGAGGTCATGGTCAAGGAGATCCTCAACCAGGGTGGTCATATCGACAAATTTATCGGTGATGCTATCATGGCTGTATTCCGTGGAGACTTTCACCTCGATCGAGCCATCGATGCCTGCCTCGATTTAAGATCGCAGATCAACAAATTACCATCTCTACATGAGCATGTTGATTTTACCCCTAAGGTTTCGATCGGTATCAATAGCGGTGAAATGATCTCAGGAAATATAGGCTCTTCAAGCCTGCGCCGCCTCGATTATACCGTCATTGGGGATGCCGTCAACATAGCGCAAAGATTACAATCCGTGGCCAGTCCAGGGAGTATTGTGATCAGTGAGGCAGCGTATGAGCGAGTAAAAGAGTCTTTTAATTGTAAAAAAATAGGCGAATTTGCTTTAAAAAATAAAGCAATCCCAGCTTTGATTTACGAAGTTCTTGATTGATTGACAACCCGCCAGGCAAAACTTTACAAAAGATTTTCTTATTAATTACATGAGCCGTTCATTTGCCAATCAAAGATAAAAGTCTGTTTACATTGACTGGATGCTCTCATTTTGCTCCTCTGCACAATGATTATATTGATCTGAGTTTTTTGGATATTTGAGCCTTTGAACACTTGTTGTCAAGAATAACCCTTACCCGTACATGAGAACTGCCCTCCTAGCAGCAGTATGTATTTTATTTTTCAACTACCTCAGTGGGCAGGTAATCTATGTCAGTTCCTCAGCCAATGCTATCTATAGGCTCAATCTGGATGATTGCAGTTATTCTTTTGTGACACAAGTCAATCGCCAGATTTATGATATCGCCTTTCATCCCGATGGATCCCTTTACGGTATTTCTGGCAATGGCAATTTCTTCAGCATTGATACCCTCACCGGAAATACCTCTCTCATTTATAATTTTATTGGCCAGTCATTCAATTCACTAACGATTAGTGCGGACAGCCTGGTTTACACCATAGGTGACGAAGGCGAACTATGGACCTATGATCTGATCAGTGGAGCTGCTATCTACTTGGGATATATCGGCTTTGATGCTTCAGGGGATCTCTCCTTTTATAAAGGAATCCTGTATGTCGCTGTTACCAATGACAGAATCGTAAGTATCAATTTAAATGAAGTACAGAACAGCACTATTGTCATCAACGACAATATACCAGGCAATATACTTGGCATTGTTTCTGGTGTCGTCGATTGTTCGGAGATCAACTGCTACGCGATTACCAATGGATTATCCGATATCTACAAAATCAACTTTGCAACAAGCATGCTTGAACTCGTGTGCGAATTGAACATCTCGGTCGGCGGTGGCGCCAGCACATCAGAGTTCCTTGGCTCCTCCCCTCTACAACTGGATAGCATCGAACTTATTTCCCCTAACTGCTATAATAAAAACGGCCAGGCCATCATTCTCGCTACCGGTGGATCAGGCGCTCTCTCCTATTCAATTAATACGGGAAATCTGCAGGATTCTAATCATTTTAGTGAATTAACCGCAGGTCAGTATACAGTTATTGTCGCCGATCAGCTTGGATGTGAAGACTCTATTTCCTTTTCCTTTGCGCCTGTCCTGCCCCTGGTCATTGACTCCATCATACTGCAACCTTCCATCTGCGGGGAGGACAATGGCCTTATATCCACATTTGCCAGCGGCGGCTCTGGTCCTTTGTCCTACTCACTGGACAGCATCTATTTCCAGTCTTCCGGTCTGTTTGCAAACCTCGGTCCAGCACGCTACCAACTTTGTGTGGTTGATTCAACTGGCTGTTTTGCAAAAGACGAAGTGCTCATTGACTCGCTGATAGCCGCATCAATAATCCAGACGGATATCATCAACACATCCTGCGGCGAGGCAAATGGAGAGGTGACGATTTTCACAAACCCCTCAGACAGCATAAGGTACTCGATCGATGGCCTCTATTTTCAAATGAACAATGTATTTGAAAATCTTCTCGCTAAACCATACCTGCTTTTGATAGAAGATAATAATGGATGTCACGACACCCTCAGTATCAATATAGCCCCGAGTGATTTTCCTGTTATTGATGTTGTAAACAGTACACCTGAATATTGCGGCAAACAAAATGGATCGCTGACTATTAATGGCAGTGGAGGCTCAGAAGCATATCAATACTCCATGGATGGAAGTTCTTTTCAGCCCTCTAATACTTTTTCCAATCTTTCATCCGGGACGTATCCTGTATTTATTTTAGACAATGCAGGTTGTTCCAATATGGGGATGACCTCCATCACAGCTATTGAAGGATTGACGATTGTGGGCATCCTTTCTCAACCGTCTGATTGCGGAGAAAGCACAGGACAATTACATTTAAGTATTGAAGGAGGCTCTGCACCAGTGATGTTTTCTTTAAATAATAACACTTCACAAGCAGAAGAACTTTTTACGGAACTGGCTGCAGGCACTTATGAGGTTCTTGCCATGGATGCAGCAGGTTGTGCCGCAGACACACTGGTTAAAATCGCTAAGTACGGTTGCCCGGTTTATATCCCTACTATATTTTCACCCAACGGCGATGGCATCAATGACCTGTTTCAAATCCAGACTATAAATGAAAACAATATCATGATCTCCCGCTTCTTCATTTTTGATCGGTGGGGAAATGAAGTCTATGAACGGTTAAACTTTCCAATCAAAACAAACGAAGGCTGGTGGGATGGTACGTATAAACATTTCACCATGAATCCCGGCGTATTCGCCTATTACCTGGAAGTAGAACTTGAAAATGGCCAAAGAGAAACCTATAAAGGGAATGTGACACTGATACGTTGATTGGAAATGCTTTGTTCTTTATACGAAGCGCGTCTCCACATCCATGACTTTTGATGGGATCTTCGATCTGCCTATTTTTACGTGCAAATTATGAATAAATAAATACCGATACAATTGCTGTTGATACAAACTGGATGAATTAATTTTTCATCATTCCCTCTTTCACTTATACTAAGGCTTCGATTTGATGACTGAAATCTTTAACGTCCTGCTTTAATCTGGATTTAGTCTTACCTCCCAAAGTCATCACCTTCCAAATCAAACCTATAGAAGGCCTGAAGAAAACACCGGTCCACATCACAAACAACCAGGCAAAGACATACCACACCGGCCAGCCTGCGATCAAGCAAACCATAAGCCATATCAAGGTGAGCAGTGGATAGATCACCATCGCTGCTCCGATCGTAACTGGTGACTTAAATGTATTGGCCTTTATTTTGGAAAAAATAACATGCCGCACCGCCCTCCATATCCATCCACCAGCTATGAGCCAGATTAGTTTTACTATAAGAATCACGTGGAGCACTGGCCTGCTCATCATGATCAGATCCGGAAAATAAACCGCATCCGGAATGCCACGTTTCTTTATCGTATGATAAAAGCAATGCACCATGTCCAATAGTTCTTTATGCTGGTCATGTTGATTGACAATAGATGAAAGCACCACCAGGTCATCATGCGCTGACCCTTTAGGTCTGCTTGATTGCACACATCGCATATACACAGAAGCCAATATATCATAATGATGACCATACCCTTCATCCGTTACCTGGATGATCAATGGGCTCATGGCTTCACTCAGCCTGGATGTAAAAGTATCTATAGCATCACGATCCTCACGTGTAGCCTGTTCGGTAAGGAAAGGTACTCCAAACCTTACCACCACGTCAGTGCCGGGGATGCGGGGCTCTGTAAAATTGACCCCAACGGGTAGGATGGAAAGCGTATCACCTTCCTTTATAAAAGGCAATGCGCCGAAGGCAAGATGTGCAGTACCCCTTTGAATCGGCCGCATCCTTTTTTCAAGGATTGTTTTTGCTTCGGGGAAAATTAATACAGCTTCCCCGTCCCCTAATTTTCGATACGTCAATTCAAAACTGGATGCATTCTTCCGCAGATTACTGATACCATCTTTTTGACGGTAGATAGGGATCTGGTTGGTCCAGTCAAACAACCAGCTGAACTTTGGATGGAACATATCACCGCGAACCAAATAATGCAAAGGCCTCCCTAGAACTGTCCCCAGGATACTGGCCTCCATAAAAGCACTGGGATGATTGCTGGCAACGATCAATGGCCCTTTTCGAGGCACATGTTCAAGTCCATAAACGATCGTTTTCCGGAAATATAAACGGAGAAAAAATGTGGCCCACAACCGTATTATCTGATATACCATAAAGAAATCCGAACTTGCTGCCCAGGCCCGCAAAGATATGTCAAACAAATTACTGGTGGTGATCGGAGGACCTACAGGCGTAGGCAAGACGGATCTGGCTATCCAGCTGGCAGCACATTATCATACGGAAATCATCAGTGCTGACTCCAGGCAGATATACAAAGAGCTCAATATTGGTGTGGGCCGTCCGTCTCTTGCACAGTTGGATGCTGTACCCCACCACCTCGTCGGACACACCACAATTTTCGGCCATTATACGGCAGGTCATTTTGCTGACGATGCTCTCAACATTCTTGAAAAATTATTTTCTCTACACGATATTGTATTCCTTACAGGAGGCACTGGTCTTTATGTTAAAGCAGTCATAGAAGGTTTTGATGAAATGCCTGATATACCTATCGAGATCAATGAACGATGGACAACCTACTGGAAAGAAAACGGAACTGAAGCACTTGTGGCAAACCTACAAAAATTGGATCCTGATTATCTTGAGATCGTTGACAAGTCAAATCCAATCCGACTGATCAGAGCACTCGCTGTCAGTGAAGCGACAGGAAAGCCATACAGCTCATTCAGAAAAGGAAAGCAAACAGAAAGGCCTTTTCAAATTCTACCGATAGTGCTGGACCTGCCGCGAGAAGAATTATTTAAACGAATCGACCAGCGAGTCCTCAACATGATCACATCAGGATGGGAAGAAGAAGCAAGAAGCTTACATCCGCTTAAACATTTAAAAGCACTACAGACCGTGGGATACAAAGAGCTCTTTGAATATTTTGAAGGCATACTAACTTTACCGCAGGCCATTGCTGCTATTCAACAATCCACCCGCCGCTATGCCAAGCGCCAGATCACCTGGTGGCGACATCAGGGCAGCTGGCACAGCTTTTCCCCTGACCATGACAAATCAATCGTCGACATCATTGATTTTCACTTTAATGCAAGGGGCAAGGGGCAAGGAGCAAGGAGCAAGGATGAGCCATAATAGTAATAGTTGGCAATGCTTTAATCTATTAACTCAGAGATTTGGAATAACTGGTAATTCGCTTACTCAGCACATGGAGGCGCTCATAAGTCGCCTCCTTTTCATTATGGCTTATATGATTCTCCTTTTCTAGTATAACGAGGATATTTGCAGCTTCGTAGGATTCTCGTCTTGAATATCGCAATAATTGTTGTTGTTCACCAACCATATTAGTACCAGTGCTCTCGGAAATATTATTTGGTATTCCTAGTCCAACACCACGCACTTGATCAGCAAATCTCCATAGTCGCTTTTCTTCTAATCTATCCGCTATTCTAAATAAAATAGTTGCTATTTCTATTGCCTCCTTCCATATTTCAAGGTCTTCAAAACGAAATCTGTTCATCATGACAAATTTTAATTGGTTAAAAATATTTCATCAACCATAGTGTCATGAACACGATCAAATGTGACCAAATTGAGCAATATTCTAGAAAATAAATTCTCTTTGCTTGATGCACTTACCTCATAGATTAACTTTACCCTCCTTGCTCC
>JBBRDL010000143.1:0-8835 GCA_038203965.1 Chitinophagales bacterium
GAGGCCAATGCGCAGAAACTGGTGACTGACTTGTCAGGTAAAGGTTTTGAAATGTATAAGATCAAGACAACTGTTCAAAACGGAACAACATTTTACAGGGTAATATCTCCGGCATTTGATTCCGAAAATGAAGCGAACAAAGTAGTGCAAGCCCTATCTGGTTCCGGAATTAAGGCAACCATTAAAAAGATGAGCGAAATTTAAAATCCCCCCGAATATATCACGTTTGAAGAAAAAGCAGGAATCATGTTTCCTGCTTTTTCATTTTTCTGAAAGCGCTTAATACCTTTACAGTCAAATAACTTCTATTTTGCCAAAATCCATATTGCTCAGACGAATCGTCTCTCTTGTAGGAATACAGCCTGAAGACGTTACCCGATTAAAGGGGCAAGAGATGGCTAAATTACATACCATTGAAAACGCATACTTGCTTATTGAGCATGATCACATTGTTGCCTTTGGCCCAGATCAGGAATGCCCTGTAGACCGTGCTGATGAAGTGATAGACTGTTTAGGCAAAATGGTACTGCCTGCATTTTGCGATAGTCATACGCACCTCGTTTTTGCAGCATGGAGGGAAAATGAATTTGTGGATCGTGCGAAAGGAATATCGTATGAGGAAATAGCAAAAAAAGGTGGCGGCATCTTGAATTCAGCAACAAAACTGCAAGAAGCATCTGAAGACTTTTTGTTTGATCAGGCCTTGATCAGACTGCATGAAGTTATGCACATGGGCACAGGAGCCATTGAAATAAAAAGCGGTTATGGCCTGACTGTTGAGAGTGAGCTGAAAATATTGCGCGTGATCAGACGACTTAAAGAGCAGAAACTGATCCCGATCAAAGCAAGTTTTTTGGGGGCTCATGCCATGCCTGCTATTTATAAAACAGATCGCCCCGGCTATATTCGTTTGATTACAAAAGAGATGTTGCCACAGATAGCTGATCAGGGCCTTGCAGATTATATTGATGTATTCTGTGACAAAGGATTCTACACCGTTGAAGAAACTGATCAGATCCTTGAAGCAGGAGCCCGTTTTGGCCTCAAGCCCAAAATCCATGCAAATGAACTGGACTACTCGGGTGGAATACAGGTTGGCGTCAGGCACAAAGCCATTTCCGTTGATCATTTACAATGGACAGGTCAGGAAGAAATCGATGCTTTGCAGTCCGGCGAGACGATTGCCACTATTTTACCCTCAACAGCTTTCTTTCTGGGACTGTCTTATGCCCCAGCCAGAAAAATGATTGATAACAATCTTTGTGTTGCCCTGGCCAGCGACTATAATCCAGGTTCATCCCCGAGTGGAAATATGTCTTTTATATTGTCCCTGGCTTGTATCAAATTAAAAATGGTCCCGGCTGAAGCCATCAATGCACTTACGATTAATGGGGCAGCAGCTATGGAATCAGGGGATCGACTTGGGAGCATAACTCCTTTAAAGTCAGCAAATATCATCATTACTAAACCTGTTTCGAGCCTGGCATTTCTACCCTATTCCTTTGGGTCTAGTTGGATCGACCGAGTAATCCTTAGAGGAAAGCCAATATAATGGATGAACTCACTTTCTGATCTGCTTTGGCAATTCGGATGAAAAGTGATAATAAATCAAGGAAATCGCCCCCTATTTAAATACTTTATAAGTCTTTTTTGTCGTTTGCCTCTCGTTCTGACCCTCAGGCAGCCATTCATGGCTTAAAGGAATCTGTCAAATACCCTCTTCCTTTATAAAAATAAATGAAAACCCCGACCTCAAACTCGAATGTAAAAGCTATTTTTGCGGCAACATATTATAGAAAAAACTCATACTATCAATATTGAATGGAAAATCTGCTTGTTAAAAACCTAAGGAAATGGGCATACTTCCTTACCATTTTTGCCGGATTTTCTATTCAAACCGGTCTTTCTAATGATCTCCTGAATATAAGGGACATATACTCTACCCAGTCGAGCGGTATAGATTCGGTGACCTTCATCTTCAATTGTATAGATGGCGCACCTGGGGATACGATCTGCATTCCGGTTACTGTTGAAAATTTCAATGATATCAACATAGCCCAACTTGAAATAATCTGGAACAGCAGTGTGCTGGATTACATTGAAATTAGAAATCCGGGATCTCCTAGCATTAACCTCCTTGCTGACTTCAACCTTTCAGGCCCTAACGCATTGAAATTTATTCCTTTAGGTTTTCCTCTCGATGGTGAATCCCAACCTGATGGTACGGTCCTGTTTGAAATTTGTTTTCGGGTGATAGGATTCCCTGGTTCGACCAGTTGTGTTGGTATCAGCCCTTATTTTGATTTTGAAATTGGCAATGCCGGTGGGATTGCTCCGTCAGATTCAATCAACTGCTGCATGACTGTTGAAAATGCTGTCGACCTTACTGCATTTGTGACTAGTTGTGGTCCTGCTTTGATTGGTGGAAATGGTACTATTGATGTGACAGCGTATGGAGGTACAGCTCCCTATACGATTACAGGTGTACCCGGAGCTCCTTTTGTCATTCCTGGTGAAGGAGGAAGTACGATACTAAATGCCCCTGCTGGCAACTATAATGTGGTCATCACGGATGCACTCGGCAACTCCGTCATGTATCCTACAGAAGTGGCTTCACTAGAATTAGGTATCACCACACATCTCAGGCATCCTACATGTTATAAATTTAAAAATGGTACCATCTGGATAAAACCGGAAGGAGGAGCTGAACCATATAGTTACATCTGGCAAAGCCTTAGTGGCCCCGATCTTGCAGGTTCCGGTTTCATTCGTAACCTGGGAGACTCATCACTGGTGACAAGTCTTCCTGATGGGATGTATAGCATCCTGGTCAGAGACAATAATGGCTGCGAAGTGGAGGTCACCGTTGAACTGCTGGATAATCCATTCATCATAGATATTGAAGACCTCATTAATGCCTCATGTGTAGGTGGCCAAGACGGCTTGATCGATATTACTATATCAGGCGCTACTCCAGATGGAGGAGGCAATTATACGATCATCGGAACCATTAATAATGCAACAATTAATATCTCAACTAATAGTATCAGCATCGGATTGTTAAATCCTGGAGAATATGAGCTCACCATTTCTGATGAGGTTTCACAGTGTGATACTGTATTCCAATTTACAATAGGCTACACGGATACCATTACTGCCAGTATAACGGTTACAGACCCGCCATGTGCAGGTGGTGTCAACGGGAGTCTATCTATCAGAGGACTGACAAATGGTGTATCCGGAGCAGCTTATTCTTATACTATTTACGATCAGAACAATAATTTTGTCACCTCTGCCGGCCCTATCGGTGGCATCTACAATTACAGTCCACTTTCACCTGGAAATTATCTTGTCATTGTCGAAGAGGGCAGTTGTATCTCAGATTCAATCTATTTTACCATCTCCGAACCTCCTCCGATTTTAGTATCTATCGTTGGTATGGTGCCGGACAATTGTATACCAACAGGTTCCGGTGATATATGGTTTGACATCACCAATGGATCTGGCACCTATACACTTGATGTAGGGGCAGGATTCCAGGATGTGGATACGATATTCAATATTAATTCCGGTAACTACACCTTGACCGTCACTGATGACTTGACAGGTTGTACCGCCACGTTACCATTTGTCATGACGGATGGAGATGATAATGAAGAATCAGATATCTCATTTGTCTTTGATGGTACACCATGTGATGGTGGTACTGTAACGGTATTATATCAAGGTGGACCTATTCCGCCTGGTGGAGGTGTGCTATGGAGTACCGGCGAAGTAAATGACACTATTTTTATAACCGGTACAGATACGTTAAGTGTGGATGTCATTTTAGGTGCGCCCATTTTCTGTATTCTTGATGATACGGTACATGTCTCGTGCATTGAAATACTTGAGTTGGATATCACCGTTGAACAGCCACTGTGTGGTGAAGGCGCTCTGGGCGGTCCTTATACAGGAACAGTCATCGTCGATACAGCCAATGCTACTGCCCCTGTGACGTGGATATGGTCATTTCCTGATACCACCACGACAGGTATTTATTCAGGTCTTGCACCAGGTAAATATTATGTGACGGTTACAGATGGTTTAGATTCTGTTGCTGTGGATAGCTTTGAGGTCATTGCGCCACCAACGCTTACATTGATGTTTAGCAATGTAGATAGTACCTCATGTCCTGAGATCTGTGATGGAGGCGTGAGGGTGATTCCTTCCAATGGAGATCCTGCCGCTGATTATCAACTGTATTGGGATCCCGTCAATCCGATGGCCGATACAGGGGTCTTTTTTAACATCACTGATTTATGTGCCGGGTTGAATATATTTACTGTCTCCCAGGATGGCATTTGTTTCTTCACGGATACCATTGAAATTTTAGCCCCGGATTCAATCGACATTTTACTTGTACAGTCTCTTGATGTCTCTTGTTATGGGTACGATGATGGCTCCATAGAGGTCGTAGCTACAGGTGGTAGTCCCGGATATACATATGGTTGGTTAAACGGTCCTTCTCTTCCTGTCAACAATGGGATCGAAGCAGGCTGGCATTATGTAACCGTGACCGATAGTAAAAACTGTACACGCAGTGATAGCTTTAGTATTTCACAACCTGATTCCCTAGTTGCTGAAATCGATCTGTCAGGAACGCTCAATCTTTCCTGTGGCACCAGTAGTGATGGGATCATCACACTGGAAGTTAATGGAGGCAATGCAGGCGGATATAATTTCACCTGGGACCCAAATGTTTCTACTTCCTATCAGGCAGCTAATCTTGGTGCAGGGCAATATTCCATCACCGTTTCAGATCCAAAAGGATGTACGGATACGACTTCGTATGAGTTGACTTCACCGCCTCCGATTACGGTTGTCTGGCCCGCAATTCCTACTCCTGCTTGTTTTGGAGATGAAGTTGTTTTATTAATTCAGGAAACGGACGTAATGGGTGGAAACGGTAACTACAGTTTTACTATCAATAGCGGAGGACTTATGGATATTGGTGAACCTGTCATGTTGCCATCCGGCATATTTGTTGTAGGTGTTTTTGACGACCGTGGTTGTTCGACGGATACGATTTACACCATCATGGAACCTGCCCCCATTCTTGTTTCCATTGGCCCGGAAGACCCTATCATTGATCTTGGTGACAGTATATTTATTATCGGCAACATAGATCAAAGTGACAATCCTATAGCCATGACACTCTGGACTTCTGTGGAGCCTGTGAGCTGTGCTACGTGTGAAGGCACATGGGTATTTAATGCGGTACCAACAGTGTATACGTGGACGGTGATTGACGATAACGGTTGTCAGGGTTCAGCAAGTATTACTGTAGATGTAGACTATGATCGTGATGTATTCATCCCCAATATATTCAGTCCTAATGGAGATGGACGTAATGATGACTTCAAAATATTTACGGGTCTCGGTGTGGTATCTGTCAATTACCTCCGTATTTATGACCGCTGGGGCAACCTGATCCACGTGGAAAATAATCTATTGCCTAGCCCGACTGGCACCGGAAACTGGGATGGCTCCTTCAAAGGAGAGCAGTTGAATCCGGGCGTATATGTTTATGTTGCTGAGATCACGTTTATCGACAACAATACTACGCTTACTTATCGGGGAGATGTGACACTTGTGAAGTGATCAGCTATCAGCTATCTGTGAACAGCTATCTGTGAACAGCTATCTGTGAACAGCTATCAGTGAACAGCTATCAGTGATCAGTGATCAGTGATCAGCTATTAACTATCAACTATCAGTGAGATGAGGCTTAGGTGTCGAAGCATGATCTATGATCTCTTACTTCAAACCAAATAATATAAACTTCAGACTAGTAGCTGAAAGCTGAGATGATTCCTGATTCCTGATAGTTGAAAACTGTTTCCCCTATTTTAAAATCACTACGCCTCCTGATTTTTTATGCTGTTTGCCTTCACAGGTATAAGTAAACAGATAAGCATACATACCCGGGGCTATTTCTTCTCCGGCGTTTGTGCCGTCCCAGTCGATACTGGGGTCGGTGGTTGTAAAGATTGTTCCTCCCCAGCGGTCATAGACTTGGAGGGAAAGGAATTCGCCCAGGAATACAACATTACTCAACCCCCAGACATCATTGATATTATCCCCATTGGGTGTGAAACCGGTAGGAAAAAATATTTTATCACAACTGAGATCTGCTGAATCCGCAACCGTAATATTAATAGAATCAAAGGCCTCGCAGAAACCATAATCCAGATTTACATCGTAGGTGGTTGTTGCAAGCGGGGTGATGGTTGGTTGTGCAATCATTGTATTATTCACGCCAGTGGAAGGACTCCATTGAATGGAAGTAGCGCATGTCGCCGGCAGCCTGACCTGCATCGAAGTACCAGTAAACAACACCGTGTCAGGCGATGTGATTTTATCCACAGGAATATAAAGCTCCTGTACTTCAAAAGAAGTCAGCGCGCGATTATAAAACCTCAGTTCATCCATAGTCCCTCGAAATTGAACTTCTCCATTAGCTAAACAAGGTCCAGATCCTAAAGTCAGGATTCCATTATTGATAACCCTAACAATCGTTGAACTTGGATCCAGATCCTTTTGAATCCCGTCATAATACATCAGCAGCTCACGATCACGTCGCACAAAAACTATATGGTGATAACATCTGTCAACAGGCAGTCGATATGTACTCCGGACAGAGAGATTGGCCTGCTGAGATAAGGTAAGACTGACATCCCGTGACAATGGGTTGTACCTTAATTCCATCGTACTATCGATACCGCAGACTTCACTCTTGGAGATGATATCCATCACGGCATTGCCTGCCGGGTCAGGTAGCATAAAGAAACTGATCGTAAAATCACTTCCAAGGAGCAGATCCAGATTACTCAGGATCTGAACAGAGGTATTGCCATCAAACCGGAGTCCATTGCCGGAAACCCCACATCCACAGGTTGCATTACCTATAATAATCCCATTTCCGCCGAGCCCGGTATTCTCTGTAGCATCACATGCATCAAATGAATAATAAGCAATCAAGCCATCTAACGGCTGAGCAAACATCGAAAAGCCGGCGAAAAGCAGGCTAACGCTCAAAACTAGTGTACGCATCAACTTAAAACTGTACTCCCGGGTCATATAGTATCTTTAAAAAGAGAAGGTTATGTCACTTAACCACCTTTTGCCGGCAATCGTTTGCCTTAAAGGATGCTAAAGCTATCGGCAAATATAGGCATATCAGGGTCTTTCACCTGTTATCATCACCTTAACGACGGTTTGTGGCATGGAATAGTGGATACTTCACGATATTCGCACCCTGATCGTTCAACGCTGAATCAAGGATGGCAAAAGAAACACCAAAAAAGAGTCCGAATGAAATGAGCTTCTTCGAACATATTGAAGAGCTAAGGTGGCATTTACTGCGCGCAGCAGCAAGTGTATTGATCGTGACGATTGTGGTTTTTTTACTCAAAGATTTTGTCTTTCAGTATGTCATCCTCGGACCGACCTCTCCGGATTTTATCACGTATACCCTCTTCTGTGAATATCTCCCTCAATTTTGTTTTTATCCACAACAGCTACAGATCATCACACGCGATATCCAGGAGCAGTTTATCAGTCATATCAAAGTATCACTTTGGTTAGGCTTTATTGTTTCGTTCCCCTACATTTTATATGAAGTATGGAGGTTTATCAAACCGGGTCTATATAAAAAAGAAATAACGGCTGCCAAGGGCATGGTATTTATCTGTAGTTTTCTTTTTCTGACAGGTGTCTCCTTTGGCTATTTTATCATTGCGCCCATCGCGATCACTTTTCTTTCATCGTATAGCGTCAGCCCGGACATTGCCAACACCACTACACTGGCGGCTTTGGTCGATTCAATAACGATGTTTACACTGCCTGTTGGAATCATTTTTGAAACACCCATTATACTCTACTTCCTCGCTAAAATCGGCCTGGTCTCCTCGCCCTTTCTTATCCAATACAGAAAGCACTCTTTTGTATTTATCATTATTATCGCAGCGATCATCACCCCATCACCGGATGTATTTTCACAAATGATGGTGGCTATTCCGCTCTACATTTTATATGAGGTCAGTATCATCGTCGTCAAACGAATTGACAAAGAACGAAAGGAGAAAGAAATGCTTGAAGAAGCTGAATCTAACAAAAGCTGATATGCAACGGGTCTCTTCTCAATTAACAATTGTCATGCGTATTGTGCTCCCTACGGTATGGCTGACGACCATCCTATCAATAATTATTCTTTTAGGATGGGCCATCAGAGGTAAAGCCGGACTATTCGGCAACCCATACATCTGGATAGGCTTATTGCTCATCATAGGCAGTGGTCTTGCGTTTATTCGTTTATTGCTCTGGCGTTTTTACAGGGTGGATATGGATGCACGACATGTGTATGTCAGTAATTATTTTAAAACCTATAAATATCCTTTCTCAGAAGTGGATTTTATTTCAGACAGTAAGGCTTTACCTGGCAGGGTCTTTTGCATCAACCTCAAATCAAGAGGTTCGTTTGGCACCAAAATCTACTTCCTGGCCAGCCAGGTCCTGTGGCTGGATTTTTTGAAAGAGCATCCGGGTCTTTTTGAATTGAAAGAGTGAGGGAACAGGGAACAGGGAACAGGGAGCAAGGAGCAGCAGGGAACAGGGAACAGGGAGCAGGGAACAGGGAGCAGGGAACAGGGAGCAGGGAACAGGGAGCAGGGAGCAAGGAGCAGGGAGCAAGGAGCAGGGAACAGGGAACAGGGAGCAGGGAGCAGGGAACAGCAGGGAGCAGGGAACAGGGAACAGGGAACAGTGGAAATTTTCAACTATCAGCGTGAACTA
>JBBRDL010000144.1:0-8742 GCA_038203965.1 Chitinophagales bacterium
AGTTCCACTCTATGCTGCTGTAAGTGCACAACGAGCGACTTCTGTTGAAGCACGGGAAATGGAAACCCTCGTAACTCCTGGTCAACTGGCTGGATTTTCCTCCGGTAAAATCAAAAAGGAAGAAATCATACGAGACCTTGAAACTAAAGGCGTGGATCGCGATAAAGCACAGCGACTAGCCAACTCGTATGAGGTGAATGTGTCTTCCACTAAAACACTTCAAAGCGGAGATATCTGGGATGGCTTTGGCAATAATGGTGGCGAAGAATATCTATCGTATATGATGACAAGCGAAGCACTGGCCCAACAAGGCAATGACGCGTGGCTACAATGGAGACAATCTGTAGAACCCAAATTTAAACAGTCACAAAACCCAAATGGAAGTTGGAGCGGACAGCATTGTATTACGAGTCCGGTGTTTTGCACAGCAGCGATCATCCTGGCGTGGCATGCGGGATTGTGAGTTGTGAAGGTTGCTTGTATTGAGCGGAGTCGAAGTATGAGTTGTGAAGGTTGCTTGTACTGAGCGGAGTCGAAGTATGAGTTGGGAGTAAAAAGTTTCGAAATTTCTCCGTGTACTCCGTGCTCTCCGTGCGAAATAAATTTTCTGAACATAAACTGCTATGATCTACAAAATTGTCCGTACGATGATGAAAATAATTGTCAGAATTACATTCATGTTTGCAATCCTCATTGCTACAGGATGTCAATCGGATGATGATAAATTGCAACAGACCATGGAAAAGTCCATCGCATGGATGTGGAGCCAACAATCAGCAGATGGTGCATGGCATAGTCAGACCCATGCCGTATTGAAAGATGGTAAGGCGCTCACTCCTTACATCCTGTATCATCTCCTGCAGATCCCGGAGGATGAATTCACCAGACCGGAAGGTGGAGTGCAACGAGGCGTTGAATTTATCCAAAGGGAGATCAGGGCATCGATGACGATGAGTGAGGATAGCCTGCCGATGCTTAACTATCCGAATTACAGTGCAGCGTATGCTTTGAAAGTGCTGTGTTTTTTACAACAATACACTGCTCTTCAAAACATACTTGTCGGACATCTACTTCGCGAACAATTTATTGAGCACCGTGGTATCACTCCTGATAATCTTGCATATGGTGGATGGGGCTATGGTGAGCCGGGGCTTCCCTTTGGTGAACATGGACATGTTGATGTATCGCATACAAGGAGGATAATAGAGGCATTAGACATGAAGGCTGAGGCGAAGGCTGAGGCTGAGGCTGAGGCTGAGGCAATATTCGGCGACTCTCTTACGCTCTTACTTTCTCACGCTCTTACTATGGCAGAGATTTTTCTAAAGGGTGTGCAACGCACACAGGAAGATATGCGACTCTACGAAGGTTGTCTCTCCAGGAAAGATCTTCCATATGATGGTGGATTTATTTCTTCTGTAGTAACACTCGCTACTAATAAATGTGAACCCGTTTTGTTAGAAGCTGTGGGTTATCATTATCCGAGTTATGCCACTGCGACATGCGATGGATTTCTTGCGTTGCATGCACTTGATTTGACGGACACGAAAGCCTATGCAGATGCAAAACATTGGCTTGAAAAAAATCAGGACATGACTACGATAGATGGCCTGTCACAGGATGATCCGGAGCAATGGCATCAGATCATGCATTATTATCATTGGGCCGTCAGGGCGGAGGCGATGACTACTGCCGGTATCACCGGAGATTGGTCAGAGGAGTTGAAACAACTCTTAATTGCTGAACAACAACCTGAAGGATATTATATCAATCCGATCGGTGGGGTTAACAAAGAAGATGATCCGCTATTAGCTACCACATTAGCTATCATCGCACAGTATCATTTATTATCAGCACACTAGTAGCATCTCAGTTACACATTTAACCCTCATCATACTTGTATCTGCTTCCTTTCATCCTGATGCGACAGCAATACAACTGCCCTATCACCTAACAAGGATTTCCTCTTACCTCAACAAAGTAATATTTCCATATCGCACATCACTGTTTCCTTCTACATAGTCCACGATGATTTTATAGGTATAGACACCTGGGTTCAGGAATTGATTGTTCATCTTTCCATCCCATGATAAGGATGGATCTGTTGGCAAGGTCTGTTCTTTATGGAATACAAGATTTCCCCAACGGTCAAAAATACTGAAAGCCGTGATCTGCTTTATTCCATCACCGGTACTGATGGTTAGGAGATCATTAATACCATCTCCATTGGGGGAGAATATGTTTGGAATATACATTTGCTGTTCTGTCGTTACAGAAACCAGAACGCTATCTCTGTCCGAACAACCATCCACAGACGTTACGGATAGACTATATGCTGTTGTAATGATTGGTGCCACTATTTGCGTAAGACAATTTGGGCATTCGCTACTATCAATACCATTCCAAATCATGGAAGTAATAGAATCAAAGGGCAGATTGATGATGGCATTTAATTGCGCTGAGTCACCGAGCTGGATCATCTGGTTATCTCCGAGTTCAACTTGCACCATGATTGGCACGTCGATAGAGATGATCTCAGTGGCACTGCAGTCATTTGCATCCAATGTGGTCAACTGATATACTCCTTCTCCTAATCCTTCAAAAATTGGTGAGAGCTCATAATGTGTACCGTCGATTGAATATCGGTAGGGAGATACTCCACCACTCGGATGTACGGTAATACTACCCAACCCCTCGTCAAAACAACCTGGTTCAGAAATTTCAAATCCGATCATAAATACATCCGGCTCAAAAAGCATGACAGCGCCTGAGTTGATACAGCCATTGCCGTCCGTTATTGAAACTTCATAGGAACCTGCACTCAATCCTGTGATCATTGGATCCGTATCATTTGTTGACCACAGATAACCGTATGGTGGGACTCCAATGACACTAGCTACAGCGCTCCCATCTGACTCACCTGCACAACTTATATCATACCCATTGTAATCAATACCTGACTCAACAGTCAATGTTGGAAGTAGAAATAGAGAAGTGGTTTCAATCACCAAACTATCACAACCATCGCTATCAATAAACATATTTTCAATTTGTCCAACTTCATTGATGTCACAAGTGTAAAAATTTAATCTCGTTGTATCCGCAACAACCAGCGTGATGATTTGAGTCACAATACTGTCGCAACCGTATTGATTGAAATGGTTAGTCATAAAAGTACCTGCTTGATTAGGTATGCAAGTAGTTGATGTGATCATTGTTTGATCTGACGGAAGTAAGGTGATGGTCTCCGTGACCATACTGTCACAACCAAATTGGTTAGTAAGATTTTGAATAAATACTCCGGTATCCATTGGAAAGCACGAGGCAGAAGTGGCTGCTATCTGATGACTCATATTAAGACTCACTGTCTCGGTGACGATACTATCACAGCCAATTTGATTGGTAAACGCACTGACATAAACGCCTGCTGAAGCCGGATCGCAGGTATACGAAGTGATAAACGTAGAATCCTGTGCGGAGTAAGTGATCGTAGAAATAATTAAACTATCACATCCTTTTGATGACAACAAGATGGTTTCAAATACACCAATACTCGCAGGATCACAAGAGGTGCCAAATAATAGGGTGGTATCTGTCGTCCCGGCAACAATCGTACTGATGACGATGCTATCACATCCTAACGCATCAGGATATACATATGCATACACACCGATTTCTCCCGGAATACACGAATGGCCATTCGTATATGTTGTATCAATCGGGTAATGAGAAATAGTAAGAGCAATAATGCTGTCACAACCTAAAGTGCTCAGCAATGTATCAAAAGTAGTCCCAATCAAAAGAGAATCACAGGTCATCGCTATTAGATAAGTCGTGTCGCTCGGAGGTGTGTATGTGGTCGTAGTAATCAACAAACTATCACACCCGGATGGGTTAGTGAAGGTATCTATGGCTATACCCGCAGACGAAGAAATACAGGTCGTTAGTTCAACATGGGTTGTATCAACCGGTAGTACGGTGATGGTGGTTTGAACAATCGTATCACATCCGCTGTGATTTTCAAGGTATGTAAAAAACACACCGGCAGCTGCTGCGTCACAGGTATCGTGTGTGATGAAGACCATGACTTCCGGAAGTACATCAATATGTGTAGTCACAATACTGTCACACCCATGAATAGATTCATACGTAGCACCATAGGTGCCGGGATTGGTCTGCCAGTAAGTGCCAAGCCAGACACTATCACCCTCACATATACTAGTGTCAATGCTTATGTTATAAGTAGGAAATATTTCAATTGAATGGCTAGAATCATTTATTTGAATACATGCAGGCGAGGAAGGTACAATGTTAGTAATCAAATACGCTGTGAACGAACTGATTGGATCAGTAAAGGAAAAATCGCCTGTGAGATCATTAAAAGTTATCGGGGCACCACCCGTACTGTTTTCTATTGTAATGTTAACAGGTACCGTGGTGTTGAGGAGTATCGTTAGGTTGGCAATTTCATTGTCACAAATAAAGTCGTCACCGGTCAGCCCAACTTCTATGACCGGCAGGAATACCACATTTAATGTATCGGCATTAGGGCAATCAATTCCATTTGATACCGTCACGCTATAGCTATCGGATGCATTGACGATGATTGATTGTGTCGTTTCCTGAGTTGACCATACATAGGAGTTGCCTGGATTGCCGGCGTTTAGAGTAGTGGATTCACCGTCACAAAGTGTGAGGTCAGGGCCGAGATTGACAGGAATGAGAGGAAGTACTTCCACCGGGATGAATGCCGAAGCCATCTCGCTGGCATTTCCTGATATATTCGTGTAAGATACTTCAACGGTGCGAATGCCCGGCGTTGGTTGTGGTAAGGTGTTTATATAAACGATGGCATGTATCGCATCTATAAAATCGTTAAAGGTGGCTGTACCGTTGTCGTTTGTGAGGACAAGCGTTGAAGTTCCGATACCGACAATATCTATATTTGGTGTCGGCATATTGACATCAAGAACTTCATCTGAACCGTCCGGCATGAAGACATTGGAGATCGATACGGTCATTTGATCGATAGCCACATCGCTGAATACTACAACATCCTCATCTGCAATTGGTACACCCTCCGCAGTATGACATGAGAATATCGGAGCGTTAAAGTCATTTTCATCCGCTCCGGATGAATCATCACAATCAAGATCGAGTAGTAGAGTGCAAGGGCCGGCTGGCAAGAATTGACTTGGAGTGGTCATGGCCATCCAGAAATAAGGATTACTACTGCAAAGTTCTACAATACTACCATCGTTTAGGCTTACCAAGGCAAATGTATTGTTGATACCGTTAAGGATAATAAGTGCATTACAACTTCCATACAAAGTTCCGCCGCTTTGACCATAACTTGGTGGAATTGAAAGCACCAGCATACTGTTTGCCGGCGTAATGGTATCCACTAAGACGAGGCCTTCAGGAGCCAGCATATACAAGTCGTCATTATGGAAAAACATTCCGAAATGGCCAAAGTAAGGCATTATTCCTAATTCTGTTACAGTTCCGGCATTAAGATCATATTCAAAAAGCAGATTGATTCCGGACCACCCTTCAACCGCTCCATATAAAATGCCCCCTCCGGCACAAGCTAATCCGCCAAAGTGCTGATCTGAGGGTAAAGTAGGCAAGCCGGGAATAATAGAGCAGAATCCCGTTGCAGGATCAACACTATATAGGTCTCCTTGGGAATGCAGATACATGGTTCCATCAGGACAGATGGCAAGTCCACCCTCAGGATAGATTAGCTCACCTGTTGAAGTCTGCAACGGTCCGATTTCTGTAAGCCCACATGAACATCCTGAAATATCAACAGTCCATAATTTTTCAAATGGCCAACCCGTAGCCCCATATATCGTTTGTGCATACGACGCAGCATCCACAAAAAATGAAGCAAGAAGGAATATGGTTGTCGTTTGAAATGTCCTATGCAGAAAATCCATTTCTAAGCCACTTTGAAAGGTTTCTTATACCTTTTAAAGATACATTTTTTTAAGCGGTAAGACGCTTTTGAGAGTTGATCCCGATAATTCGGGAATAAGAAAGGTAAATTAAAATGATAGTACTACTAGAAAATTGACCTAATTTTTTGATGGATATCTCAATCTATAAAACCAAGATGAATTAAAAGGAATTCTAAATTTAGTGTATATTGGATTTCAATCCAACCCTGTGGGAGAAACTTTCCTTTACTAATCGGAGACAAGAAAACCTCTCCTGCATGCTCTGACAGGAGAGGATATATCGGTCTGAGCGACCTGCAAAGGGCACTTTATGTATGACAGACTACCCAAAATGGACGATTTTTATTTAATTTTTTAAAAAAAATCATCATGAAAAAAATTATTTATTTGAGTTCTCCTTTTTCTGTTTACACCATATTTATTTGCTTGATGACCTTACTCGTTTTTCACTCATGTGATCAGAGCGAGCATCAGTTAAAAGTACCACTCGATACAACACAACAAATCACGAATAGAACGATTGAAGATTGCGGTGATTGTCCAATTGGATATTGTTGTTGTGCAATAGAACTCCTTGATGGAGATATAGCAGATCTATTGTTTTGCGGAGTATATACTGCAATGATAGGAACCACGTGTGGTCCATTTACTCCTCCAGGAAATTGTCCAACAGTTTCCGGAATAAGTTCAACTATTTCACTTGGAGACATGAATCCAACCAGAGGACTGTTTTGTGTAGGAACTGGAGGTGCTTTTCGTCTTGAATATTTAGGAGTAGAATCAGTACTCATTCGAATCAGCTGTCAATATAATGATGTGACGCCTGACTGGGAGTATATTACTCTAGATGAAGATGACGTGCTTTATTTTGACAGTAATGGAGGATGTTTTCTTATGGAATGTAATTAATTTCAAATAGGGTAAGTTGTACCAGGGCGAATCTTGAAAATGTGAATCGCCCTGGTTTTTCTGAACTACCATTGAGATCCGATTCCCTTTGATATGCTTGCAAAAATCCACTTTAACACTTATTCAGCACTTATCTTGAGGTTACTCATTTCTATAGTCCTATTAGGCCCAAATAAACTATGCGCTCAGGATTATTTGTTTTTTAATCTTACAGACTACAGCATTTGCGAACTTCAATTGGGAAATGCGGGATGTAGTTGTGATTTTGAGCCACTTTTTTCTTATTCTGGCACTTTTGAAATGGTTACGTTTACCCCCGAAGGTGATGTTTTATTTTTTAGGCAACCTCCAAGTGGAGCCCCTGGTTTATATGATGTAGACCTAATGACCGGAGATACAAGTCTCTATTTTGGATTTGACCCGATGCAAATTCCACCTTTTGGTTTGGACTACATCGTAAGCGTTGGGAATGGAATGTTCTATGCAATGAGATGGAATTCGCTTGGAGTTGATGAAGTATGGAAATTGGATACTGTTAGTGAAACCATTACAAGCATAGGACATACAGGGTTTAACCCATGGAGTGATTTAACGCTGTTTAATGGTGAAATTTATTATTATTCAAAAGAGATTGGCATTTCAGGTATCGTTCGTTTAAATATTTCAGATCCTTCGAATAGCACACTTGTTGTCAATATTCCACCCAATTTTCTTTTTGGCGGATTAACAGCTTCGCCATATTGTAACACCCTATTAGGTGCTGTTAAAGATTTAACGACTGATGAGAATTATTTTGCTTTGATTAGTTTAATCGATGGAGCCGTATCAAAAGTTTGTTCATTTCAATTCAATATGAATGGGCTGGTTTCCATGCTCGAATTCGCCGACCCTCCAGATTGCGACAACACCCTCGACCTCGATTGCAACGACAGCTCCGGTGCTACCGATGCAGATTTTAATTCGACGGAGGTGTCGTGTACCATGAGGCAAGCAACGGTAGCAGATGAGGATGTCCGTATGTTTTATGATGATATTATATCTGAGATGACGATTCGGGTCACAGGATTTGTGCCTGATGGTTTGGGAGAGGTTATAGATATCACCGGCAGCATACCAGGCATCGATGTCTCAGGACAAGGCACAGATGTCCTCACATTGAGTAATGCAGGAGGCGCTAAGTCCACTGACTTTATCGATGCCTTGCATTTAGTTCGCTATTTGAATTCAGCTTTCAATCCTACTGCTGGATTGCGCACCATCGAAGTTCAGTTTACTACGGAATCAGGTTCAATGAGCAATGTTGCTACTGCCTTTATCCAAGTCACGGAACTACCACCACTAGATGTAGATATCGGTCCTGATCAAATCATCTGCGAGGGCTCAACGGCTACATTTGATGGCGGTAGTTTTCCGGGAGCGGTGTACCAATGGTCCAATGGACCGATGACGCAAAGTATATCCACTGTTATCAATGGTCAGTACATCGTGACGGTGAGTGATGATTCACATTGTCCGGGTACGGATACTGCTCTGCTGACTACCATTCCGGTTATCACCATAGCACTCACAGGCGATAGCACGATATGCGACAATCAGTCCGCCACGCTCACCCTCAATACCAATGCAACATTCCCAATCACCGTGGAGATACAAGCGGATCCGGGATCACCTTTTGTATTTGATGATGTGATCGGTAATTATTCTTTCATAGATCTGCCTCAAAACAATGCCACCTACACGATCACCTCAGTGGTGCCATCACAAGAAGCTTGCATCACTATCACTGATCCGGTGCAAGTCGTTGAGGTCTTTCCAACGTATGCACACTTCTTTGATGTCTCTATCTGTGATGGTGATTCGGTATGGCTTG
>JBBRDL010000145.1:0-8712 GCA_038203965.1 Chitinophagales bacterium
GCAAGGAGCAAAGGGCAGGTATATCAATATCATTGTATTTACAAACAATCATGTCCGTCATTCTCTATTGACGGATCATGCCTCCCTTCTCTTTGGAAAACCATTTTCGTACTCGTCATCACTTCACAAAAGAGAGGCGTCGGGGGTGAGTTCTAGGTAACAAGCATAGGGCATATGATCATTGCTTTTACTTTTTGGGATGAGCGCATCATTCTCTATTGATATAAAATCTCCCATACAACGACGCTCATCCAACGGCATTTGGTTTAAACAATTCGCCTTTGATTTTCATGTGTTGAAATGATCATCATGCCACCCCGGGTTATTGAATAACGAATAAGGAACAGCGAACAAGGAAGTGAAAAGGTATTGTCTAGAGACAGATAATCCTTTACTTCTTCACTTCGATATTCCTTGTTCCGGGGTCTTTATTGAATCAGGTTCTCCCGTCGTCCGGTGGGGCGAAACCCACAATCCCCTAAACTTTCTAAACTTAGGGAGCGAATAGCACCCTAAACTAAACCCTGTAACCACTAAAGTATCTGTCGATCCTCAATAAACCCATCAACAAATAAACTTATCAACCCATCAACCTATCAACAAATAAACCCATCAACAAATCAACCCATAAACCCACCCACCCACCCTCCCACATATTAAGAAAAAGTGTGATATTTGGCCAATGAGGCGTTTGGCATACATTTTGGTCAATATTGAGTACTTTTACTACTCAATAAGTCGTGAGACATTATGATCGAAACCCTCATTTCATCCAAAACGAGGATCAAGCTCCTGTTGAAGTTCTTTCTCAACAGCAGTTCACGGTCATACCTGCGTGGCCTGGAGACCGAATTTGGAGACTCCTCTAATGCTATTCGACTGGAACTCAACCGATTCGAAAAAGCAGGCATGCTCAAGACCTGTACAGAAGGAAATAAAAAATTCTTCCAGGCCAATACAGATCACCCGCTATACCGGGAGATCCACAACATCCTCATTAAATACATTGGGTTCGACACCATCGTTGACACTGTCATCGAACGCCTTGGCGAAATACGCGAAGTATACCTCATCGGCCAGCTTTCCAATGGTCTCGACAGCCCGGTGATTGACCTGCTCCTGACCGGTGACATCGACGAAAACTACCTCGTCAATCTCATCCGCAAAGCGGAAGCCCTCATCAACCGCAAGATCAGGTATATCATCTATCGCAACGATGAGTTGCCCGGCATCGACTGGAAACAATTTGAAACTAAACCTCTACTGCTATGGAGCAAGGACGCATGACAAAAGTGAGCAGTGAGCAGTTAGCAGTTAGTAGTGAGCAAATGTATTCCGAACAAGGTATTTATTTGAAGTCCCCTCGGTTGCTGAGCGAAGTCGAAGTACCAGGGGCAAAAGAGCTGTCTTCACATGATTTAAATCCCTGGCTTGTAATAAAGACAAAAACAAAATGCGAAAAATTCGTGCGCGACAAAATTCGAAATATGGGCATGGACGCATTTGTGCCATTAAAAAAACGAACAGCAAAATATAACCGCAAAGTCAAAGTGTATGAGCTTCCCCTCATCAGTTGCTACACGTTTGTACGGCTTGATAAAGAAAGAAGAAACCAGGTTCTCTCGCTGCCTTATGTTATGGGTTTTCTGCGGATGGGTGGGAAAGATTGCCTGGTCAGTGATCATGAGATGCAATGGCTGCACAAGGTGAGCGGCATCGACCAGGAAGTGACCACAGAAATATTATCCATGCAGCAAGGCGACCAGGTCATGATCGCCTATGGCCAGCTGGCCGGCATGGAAGGAAGAATAGTATCCCGACGCTCCAAACACGAGGTGGTCGTAGCGTTGGAAAGTTTAGGATTACAAATGGTATTGCAGGTAGATCCGGTAATGCTTGTAAGACAGTGAGAAAGTAAGAAAGTAAGATGCCTTTGCGAAATGCGCTTCGGCATCCGAAGGAGGTATAAGTGTGTGCGAGGCGGTATAGTTGTCCCGATAGGCTGCGACCTATCGGATGGCGAAGCCATTTTTCTGTGCATGGGCAGCTTTAATAAGCTAATAAGATTATAGGCTTATAAGCTTATAGGCTTATGGATTGATAAGGTGATTTGTTGATAAGCTTATAAGGTTAGGAGCTTAAATAGATAAGATTTTTAATAATAATGTAATTGAACGTAAACAGAAATAAAATTTTACATTAACCATTAACCATCAACCATCAACCATTAACCATTAACCATTAACCATTAACTATTAACCATTAACCATTAACCTCTTAACCCTTGTCCGTTCACTATTCACCCAAACATTGAATTTCATTCAATGAATAATATCCACCCTATCACCGACAGCATCATCTCCCGTGATGACCGAGAAATCCGCCTCGGCCAACATGGAAAAGTCTTGTGGTTTACAGGCCTCTCCGGATCAGGTAAAAGCACACTAGCGATTGCGCTTGAGCGGCAATTGTTTGATAAGGGGTATAGTGTGGTCGTACTAGATGGCGATAACATCAGAACCGGCATAAATAATAACCTCACATTTTCTCCTGATGACCGGGCAGAAAATATCCGCCGCATTGCAGAGATCGCTAAATTGTTTTTAGCGAATGGAATAATCTGTATTGTGAGTTTTATTTCTCCGACACGCGACATGCGCGCCAACGCAAAAA
This sequence comes from Chitinophagales bacterium, assembly GCA_038203965.1. Lineage (GTDB taxonomy): Bacteria > Bacteroidota > Bacteroidia > Chitinophagales > Saprospiraceae > Opimibacter. The sequence continues at coordinate 2,674 of JBBRDL010000145.1, forward strand.
ATATCATCGGTCCTGAAGATTTTGTAGAAGTATACATCGACACGCCCATCGAAATCTGCGAAGCGAGAGATGTCAAAGGCTTATATAAAAAAGCACGTGCTGGTGAGATCCTTGATTTTACAGGCATACATGCACCCTACGAAGCTCCCTTTGATCCTGATGTACACGTGCATGCTGGAGACACAAGCATCGAAGCGTCAATGGCTGCGCTGTATCAGCAGATCCTACATAAGGTAAGCTTGAGCTTATAGGCTTAGAAGATTAGGAGGTTAGATGCCAGCGAAATGTGCTTCGGCTTCCGACGTGTAAGAGCGTGAGAGCGTGAGAGCGTGATGATTCCTCTGACCCCCAACCCCTGAAAGGGGGAGCTGAACCTTTACCATTCAACGTTGAACAGTTACTATTTACCGTTTACCATCACAATGCTGGCGGCGAGAACGCCATCCAGCGGCAAGACCTTAACATTTACCATTTAACGTTTACCATTTAACCCATAAGCTTTCATAAGCCCATAAGCCCCTAACCTCCTAACCTTCTAATCTCCTAATCCCTTGAAATACTACCTCAACCATCTCGAAGAACTCGAATCCGAATCCATCTTCATCCTTCGTGAAGTAGCCGCGCAGTTTGAAAATCCGGTACTCCTTTTTTCAGGAGGTAAAGACAGCATCCTCATGGTTTATTTGGCGATCAAAGCCTTCCATCCCGCGCGGGTTCCATTTCCATTACTACACATAGATACAGGCCACAATTTTCCTGAAGCTTTGGAATATCGCGATTGGCTCGTCAATGCGTATAACCTCCGCATGCATGTGGGTTCGGTACAGAAGGCGATTGATGAAGGAAAAATAAAAGAAGAGAAAGGGTTTAATGCCAGCCGCAATAATCTGCAGACGTATGTCCTGCTGGATGAAATGGAAAAGGGAAAATATGACGCAGCACTTGGCGGAGGGAGGAGAGATGAAGAGAAGGCTCGAGCCAAAGAACGTTTCTTCAGTCATCGCGACGAATTCGGTCAGTGGGATCCAAAAAACCAACGCCCCGAATTGTGGAATCTCTTCAACGGACGCAAACATTTCGGCGAGCACTTCCGTGTTTTTCCGATCAGTAACTGGACCGAACTGGATGTATGGCATTACTTCGCTGTGGAGGAGTTTCCTTTACCGAATCTCTATTTCGCGCACAAACGAAATGTATTTCAACGTGACGGCGTACTTCTTCCGGAATGTGAATACACACCTCGTCGTCCTGAGGAAATCGTCAATGAAGAACTCATCCGCTGCCGTACCATCGGCGATATGACCTGCACGGGCGTATGGCGATCTGCTGCTTCTACCATAGACGAGATCATAGCGGAAGTAGCTACTTCACGCCTCACAGAGCGTGGAGGAAGGGCAGATGACAAACGGAGTGAGACGAGTATGGAAGACCGGAAGAAGCAAGGCTACTTCTGACGAAGGTTTATGGGTTGATAAGTTTATATGTTTATGGGCTAAGAGTTTATAAGTTTATGGGCTTATGAGTTTAAGGATTGATGATTTTTGTGTTTTTTGATTGATCTCTTAAAACTTGAGATTTTCTAAGTCCATCAATTATAGGACCAATTTTATCATAATCAATACGTAAATCAGTATAATCAAACTCAGAGATGAATCCCAGATCCAAACTGTGAATAGTGTCATCAATTAATTCAACTAAACTGCCAAATGAAATCTCTGTGAACCTGGCCTGGTCACGAAATGAATGTCTGGATGTGCCTTCAGCTAAATTATTTGAAACAGAAATGACAGCCCGTCTCATTTGGCTGGTAAGTCCAAATTTCTCTTCAGGTGGAAAGTGACTTGTAACACGATCCACCTTTATGACTAGTTTTCTTGCTTCTTTCCAGGCGTTTAATTTTTCGAATGAATGAATCTTGAATTTCAACATGTGGTGAAATTTTAATGGTGACAGAATGAGTTTTCAACTATTTAAAATTATGGGGATCTAGTGATAAAATCAATAGATCTCCAAAGAAAATCCCATCAACCCATCAACCCATACTTCGGCTCCGCTCAGCACAAGTCAACATATCAACCCATACTTCGGCTGGTTCGACCTTCTATACGCATCCTTGTGCTACACTTAGACTGCCTATCTCTCATCCATGTTCTCCCGCGGTTGTTGAGCTGCAGCATGAGGATGTGTAGAGCGAGTCGAAATACAGTGCGGCGCAGCTCACCAACCGTCCGCTCAGCACAAGTTAGCACATCAACCTATCAACCCATCAACATATCAACACAGCAACCCCTAATCTATATCTATTCTAAAATCAAATGAAACAGCATAATCATCCTTCCACCGAAAAACACATCGAACTCCTCCGTTTCACCACGGCAGGAAGCGTCGATGATGGAAAGTCCACCCTCATCGGCAGACTCCTCTACGATAGCAAATCCATCTTTCAGGATCAATATGATGCCATCGAAGAAGTATCAAAGCGGAGAGGGGAAGAAGGTGTCAACTTTGCATTGCTGACCGATGGATTGAAAGCCGAACGCGAACAAGGTATTACGATCGATGTGGCGTACCGATATTTTTCTACTCCCAAACGAAAATTTATTATCGCCGATACGCCGGGACATATCCAGTACACACGGAATATGGTGACCGGTGCCAGTACAGCCAATGTCGCGCTGATTCTGATTGATGCACGCCAAGGTGTACTCGAACAAACGCGGCGTCATGCGATTATCTCCAGCCTGCTGCAGATCCCTCATCTTGTCATCTGTATCAACAAGATGGACCTCGTGGACTATAGTCAGGAAGTATATGATCGCATTCATGATGAGTTTGAGGATTTCGCCGGAAAACTCGATGTGCATGATGTGAGTTTTATTCCGATCTCTGCATTGCGCGGCGACAATGTAGTAGACCGGAGCGCCAACATGCCCTGGTACCAGGGTGCTACATTACTCTATTACCTGGAGAGTGTGCATATCGCGAGTGATTACAATTTTATTGATTGTCGGTTTCCGGTGCAACATGTCATACGTCCGTATACGGATGAGTATCATGATTATCGAGGTTATGCCGGGAGGATAGCAGGTGGGATATTTAAAAAGGGTGATGATGTGATGTTGTTGCCATCTGGATTTACGACCAAGATCAGTAAGATTGAAACCTATGATGGTGAATTGGAAGAGGCGTTTCCTCCGATGAGTGTGACGATGCATATAGCAGATGATTTTGATGTCAGCCGTGGCGATATGATTGTGCGGGTCAATAATGTACCACGCCAGGAGCAAGAAGTAGACCTGATGATCTGCTGGTTTAATGAGCGTCCCTTGCAGGAGCGAGGAAAATATATTTTGCGGCATACCACCAAAGAAGCCAGGTGTATCATCCGCGAAGTCCGCTACCGCATGGATGTCAATACGCTCCATCGCGATGCCAACAGCAAGCAGATCAACATGAATGATATAGCACGGATTTCGATTCGGTCGACACTACCGCTATTTGTAGATCCGTATCAAAAGAACAGAATTACAGGTAGCGTCATTCTCATTGATGAGGGGACGAATGAAACTGTTGCAGCCGGCATGGTGATTTGAAACAGTCGCTTTCAGCGACAAGTTTCAAGAAGCTTATAGGCGTATGTGTTTATAAGCCTGCATATTTTGCCCTCGTTTATTTTGGCTGCGGTTAAAACTTTTGCCCTCGTTTATTGTCGCTGCGCCAATAAACGATCCCTGTGTTCTTCAGTTGTTCGTTTCTTCGAAACGTCACGCTTCCGAAACCCCGGGACCTAAGGAAATTAGCTTTCCAAATAATAATAAATAAAGTGTTGAGCGTAGCTAGCATCTAGGTTCTTCAATCATAATACTATAAAATAAAACACTGTTGAGTGTAGCTAGCATCTAAGGTCTTCAATCATAATACTATAAAATAAAACACTGTTGAGCGTAGATTATATCTACGCTCTGGTGTCAGCAAAATTCCATTTTGCGTTCCTATTCAGCTGGTAAGGGGCTGAACCCCCTTTCTACAAAGACGCCCTTTCAGGGCTTAAAATCCTTTCTGGTGTGTAGTCTGTAAACATCAGGTTGCATTATTCAAATATCAACACATCAACTTATAACCCCATAAGCCTTTATAAGCCTATAAGCTTTTATAAGTTGCATTATTCAAATATCAACACATCAACTTATAACCCCATAAGCCTTTATAACCCCATAAGCCTTTATAACCCTATAAGCTTTTATAAGCCCCTGCTAAAATCGAAAAACACAAAAAATTGAGCATTTACGAAAGACTGAAAACCAAACAATCAGCATTGAGTGTCACAGGACTCGGCTACGTAGGACTTCCGCTCGCGCTCGAATTCGCGCGTCATTTCCGTGTCATCGGGTTTGACATCAATGAAGAGCGTGTTGCCTTGGTGCGTCAGGGGATTGATCCATCAAAAGAATTGGCTGCTTCTGCTTTTGAGGGTTGTGACATTCGCTTTACGAGTGATCCTGCTGATCTCCAGGAAGCGCATTTTCATATCATCGGGGTGCCCACGGATATCGATGATCACAAAGTGCCGGACTTGAATCCGCTGCTCAAAGCCAGCCGAAGTGTGGGAGCAGCCCTCAAGCCGGGAGACTATGTCGTCTATGAGAGTACCGTGTATCCGGGATGTACGGAAGAAGACTGCCTTCCCGAACTGGAGAAGGCATCCGGACTGAAAGGAGGTGTTGACTTCAAATACGGGTATAGCCCTGAGCGTATCGTGCCCGGTGATAAAGTGAGGACGCTGACCGGTATCCTCAAGATCGTCAGCGGAAATGATGCGGAAGCGCTTGAGGAGATTTCAAAAGTATATGGTGAGATTATTGTGGCCGGTTTGCACAAAGCATCTTCCGTCAAAGTAGCTGAAGCGGCCAAGGTGATCGAAAATACGCAGCGGGATCTCAATATCTCGCTCATGAACGAACTGGCCATCATCTTTGACCGGATGGGCATTGATACGCGGGAGGTGATCGAAGCGGCAGGCACCAAATGGAATTTTCATAAATACTATCCGGGGCTCGTAGGGGGGCATTGTATCAGTGTCGATCCCTATTATCTCATGCACAAAGCACGCAAACTCGGATTTGAACCCCAGGTCATAGCGGCGGGCCGAAGGATCAATGATTCCATGCCTCACTTCATCGCCAAGAAAGTCGTGCAGGCGCTGATCGAAAACGGTCGCAACCCCGGTGAGTGTCGTGTGCTGGTGATGGGGATTACGTTTAAAGAAGATGTAGCCGATATACGGAATAGTAAAGTCGTAGATCTCATTCGTGAGCTGGAAGACTATTCCATCACCATTGATGTCATTGATCCACATGCTTCAGCAGCAGAAGTAAAACAGGAGTATAATTTAGATCTAAAGCGAGAGCCGGAAGGGAAGTATGATGGAGTGATAGTGGCGGTGGGGCACAGGGAGTATGTGGCGATGGATGCTGATGATATTAAGAATTTATCCAGAAATGATGTAATGATATTTGATATCAAAGGAGTCTTAAAAATCTCAGGAAACGTTCATTATACAAGATTGTAATCGATGCGTTCTTTATATAATATTCTTCGTTTTATTCTGAAGCATCCACTTGCACGCAGGAATAAAGCAGAGGCATTGAAACGTTTTTTCGGATATCAGATCGGGAAATTGTTTAACCCCTATCCCATTGTGTATCCATTTACGGACAAGACAAAGCTTATTATTGAAAAAGGGATGACCGGAGCCACCGGGAATATTTATTGCGGACTGCATGAATTTGAAGACATGAGTTTTTTACTTCATTTTCTTAGGCCTGAGGATTTGTTCGTAGATGTTGGCGCTAATGTGGGGAGTTATACCATGTTGGCATCAGGTCATGCAGGATGTCTGACAAAGGCCTTTGAACCAATTCCTGCCACGTATATAAGATTGAGAAATAATATAGCCATTAATGATCTTAAGGGTAAAGTACTGACCTATAATATAGCGTTAGGAGCTGAAAGAAGCATCATTAATTTTACGTCGGATTT
>JBBRDL010000146.1:0-8659 GCA_038203965.1 Chitinophagales bacterium
GATTGGTGACACTTTGAGCAGGTTTCAAAACGGAATCAATATTAATCGCTTGAGATTGAAGTTGATAGGCAGTTGGTTTTGAAACAATTTACCTTTTAGCTGATTTGTTTTGGCTTAAGATTCAATCCATTGCAACCAGACTGTGCAGATTTTTAGAGAATATGGAATTCGTTTCTCCTTTATCATTAGTGTATATTCGTCCCGTTTTCCGACCAATAAATATGCATCCGATAGTGTATTGATGGAGAGGAAACAAAGGCTGGAGACAAAGGTCATCAGCAGGAAGACATTCATAAAATCTAATGCAAACGATAATGAATAATGCCCGCCTACTCCTAAGCTTCGCTTTGGTCTTTACCCTATTTTGCCTAAGCGCCCAGGTGAATGAAATAAAACCTGAAGAACCGGTAGCCAAAAAAAGCAACTGGTATGACAACATCAATATACGCGGCTATATGCAGGTGCGTTACAACCGACTCCTTGAAACAAATGATCAACTGAAATGCGAACAGTGCGACCGATCATGGGGAGAAAATGGTGGTTTTTTCATCCGACGCATGCGGATCATCTTTTTCGGCCAGATTACTAAAAAAGTATATTTCTATATCCAACCTGACTTTGCCAGTTCGGCAAGTACCACTGGCCTGAATTTTGCGCAATTGAGAGATGCCTATATCGATGTTGGATTTGACAATAACAATGAATTCAGACTAAGATTAGGACAGAGTAAAGTGCCTTATGGTTTTGAGATACTTCAGTCCAGTCAAAACAGGCTTCCACTTGATCGTTCAGATGGTCTTAATAGCGGCTTGTCTAATGAGCGTGACCTCGGAGGTTTTTTTTATTGGGCACCTAAAGCGAAGAGAGCACTTTTTTCAAGACTTGTCAGGGATGGATTGAAGGGAAGTGGAGACTATGGCATTTTTGGATTTGGGCTTTATAACGGACAAACCGCTAATAAGCCTGAACTGAATGATAATCTCCATGTGGTCAGCCGACTTACCTATCCGTTTGAATTCAAAGGCCAGATATTCGAACCGGGGATTCAGGCGTATACCGGCAAATATACTATGGCTTCTGATCAGCTTTCGACCGGCGTAAAGACCAATGAAAACCGTACCTATGCGGATGAACGTATCGCAGCTTCGATTATCATGTATCCAAAACCATTTGGGTTCCAGGTTGAATACAATATTGGACGAGGACCAGAATATAACAAGACAACAGATTCCATCGAAGTGCAGAACCTGGCCGGAGGATATGCTTTAATCAACTATAAACTTGATTTAAATAAAACGGTGCTATTTCCTTTCGCCCGTTACCATTATTATGATGGTGGTAAAAAGCACGAAAGGGATGCGAGAAGCTATAATGTAAATGAATTGGAAGTCGGTGTGGAATGGCAACCTAACAAACATTTTGAACTGGTGGCGATGTATGTAGTATCTGACAGACGATTTGAAGATGGACAGTTGACAGATAACCGGCAGGAAGGCAATCTGCTGAGGTTGCAGGCACAGCTAAATTTTTAAAGAAGTGCTATCTTTTTCTGAAGGGTATTTGAGTATACTACAACCAAATGCCTTTTTATAACGTATTATCAAAGGTAGATTGATCAAAACAGTCTACTACTGGTAAAATGAAATTGTATTCCTTGTTGTTCATGTGTCTAATTATGCCGTTCATCCTGATGGCTCAGGAGTTGAATCTGCAATCCCCGCTTCGGTATCTTGCTTTGGGTGATTCCTACACGATAGGACAAAGTGTGCCTATGGATGAGCGATGGCCGGTTCAATTGGTTGATTCGTTGGAGGCGCGCGGATTTGACACAGATGCTTTGCGGATTATCGCTACGACCGGATGGCGAACCGATAATCTGATCAACGGAATTAGAAACCAAAACCTTGAGGCAGAGCAATACAACCTTGTGTCTGTCTTGATAGGCGTCAATAATCAATATCAGAGCCGGCCGTTTAGTCAGTATGTCGTTGAGTTCCCTGCACTTATTGACTCAGCGATCCGGTATGCAGGAGGTGATAGGTCTCGTGTTTTTATAGTTTCCATACCTGATTATGCCTATACCCCATTCGGGCAGGGAAGTTCGAATCCCGGGGAGATCAGTATCGAGCTTGATCAATACAATGCGTTCAGCAGGCAAGTAGCAGATAGTCTGCAGATCGCTTATTTTGATATTACACCTATTTCGAGACAAGGATTGCAAATCCCTGCCTATGTAGCGAATGACGGATTGCATCCAAGTGGTCTTCAGTATACAGAATGGGTCAAATTAATGCTTGCCTATATCGATCTTCAGTTGACAGGCACAAACGCTGTAAATGTGGATCGCACACTGAAGGTGACTATCGATCCGAATCCTGTTGCTGAATCTGTTTTTATAACTATTGAAGAGCAGTCAGTGGATCAAAAATGTTTAATCCGGATTTTTAATGAAATGGGTATGCTGTTGAAAGAAAAACATTTATCAGCACCTGTAGCTGATATTACGATGGCTGATCTACCCGATGGATTGTATCTGATCAGGATTGATTGCGGTGGCCAAGCTATGAGTAAGCGAATTATTAAAAAATCTAAATGATCCCCTTGCGCATACATGCCTAAAGGTGATCTTAATCAAGATGTTTTTTAAAATAATGTAATGTATCTGGTTGGGGAAGATGAATAAACGAGTTTTTATTTTCCTTGGGCAAAGGTGAAGATGAATAATAGCTTTACTAACCATGAATCCTTATTTGGCTAGCTGAACAATACAGGAAAACGGCTCATGGAGCCATAATAATCGATCGCCGGTAGTTTTTCAGAGGGGCTAGCGTCGGCAGCCGTGTACAATGGAATGGCTAGATATCAGCTAGGTTATATTGACCAGAAAGGAAATAAGATCAATTAGGGTTGTACAAAATACCTTATTATTGATTTATTAAAATATCATTATCCTATGCATACATCGCCCGAAAACGGATCAATGCCTTACCAGGATGAGGCTATCAATACGATCTATGAATTACTCTTTTGTGATAACATTGAACTGTTTAAAACGAATAGCAATACAACTGATGCCTATCCATGGACCAGTTTGTTTGCTCCATCGCCGGATGTAGTGGCATTGCAAAAAATCGCATTTGATGATACATTGGAATCGAGAGTCAAACTCCTGGCCTGCGATGCCCTTCGAAAGAGCGGTCATCCAATAGAGGAAAAAGAACTCCTTGGCGTCATTGTAGAAGTAGGTCTCGAACAAGGGCTGGATGTCTTGGCTTCGTATCAGGATGGGACAGCGCGATATATTAATTACACCGGCAGCCTGATTGTATGGGATGCCGCAGATAAAGTGTCTGGGGAGATTACTGCCCAACTATTCAGAGACAGTTTGAATATCGTACACCGGATCGGTCCTTGGACGGAGCCAAGAAGAGCCCATCCCGGTACAGGGACTGTCAGGATCTCCTTTTTGGTGTCTGACGGATTATATTTTGGCGAAGGACCGGTCGATGTATTATTCAATGATGCCCTCGCAGGACCTGCATTTTCTTCGGCTACAGCACTGATGCAATACCTCACCACGAGGGTTGTAAAAGATACAATTTGAAATTTAGTTAAAACACCCTCGGGGGCGCTGATTGTCAAGGAGTTAGGACAGTGTGGCACACCTAGGTGTGCCACACTGTCCTAACTCCTTGATTTTCAATACCCACACTACACTATCTTTATTACCAAAATTCACCTCGTGATTTCAAAATCTATAGTTTTTTCTATCCTCGCCCTGACGACCACTATGACCGTTTTGATCATCGGATGGAGTTTCGGTTGGTACTTTCCGATTTTCACAGTGATACTGATTCCCGTCATCATTATGCACTTGATGGCCGGCATCAAGGTGTATAAAAACTACCCGCAATTGAATGGTTGGATGATCCTTTCAGCTTTTGCATTTTTAGCTTTTAGCCTTTTTAGATCAGATGTAGATGCTCAAGGTGGATTTAGCGGATATAGTGCCATGCTATTTCACCTCGGGATAAGGGAGACTGCTCATACGGAATCGTGGAAATATTCATTGGAGGTCACTTTAATCTTTCTCCTGGTACAAATCTTCATCAATACGTACATCCTCAGAACCAAGGTTGCTAAGAAGATTTAAAACCTGAATCGAAGTTACTACGATTCAAAAATTCGATGGTATATCCTTAATGGGCTTCTGAAAATCTGTGAATTATATAAGGATTAGCCCAAATTGTGTAAGGGTTTCATTGTGCTTAACACCCATTTTTGTTCAAGTTATTTACTCCACTGTATTATTCATTGGAATTGGACGATTGACGTTCCTGATGCTTACCTTTTTTATGGGTTTGAACACTCGTTTATTTTAGCTGCATTTTAGGTTTTGTCTTTGTATTTTCGAAATCAACATTTCAATTCACATTATAAAATAAAGTATTATGGGAAATTTATTGTATGTAATCGTCGTGATCCTGGTGATCGCCTGGCTTATCGGATTCCTGGGTTATAATGCAGGAGGATTAATTCATTTGTTATTGGTCGTTGCTGTCATCGTTGTCCTGGTGCGCATTATATCAGGGAGTCGTTCGGTTTAAGTTTAGCCTTCGTTTTCTATTTATTGAAGGAACAACCATCTAACAGTCGTGGACCTAGGGTCAAAGACATCAATCGTATACACACAAGTTCTACTCCACGATAGGGCTATGGTGCAGGAATTACACACGCCAAAATCAAATGAACACAACGATCAGGCTTCCTTTTTATGCGAAAATAACTGTGATGGCGATCGGGTTGTACACCCTGATCACGATGCTCAACATTGCGCAGGATATTATTCTGCCCCTTTTGTATGCCACTGTTATTGCCATCCTGATCCGGCCTGCAGTCCGTTTTCTTGAAAAAAGGAAATTCAACAGAGTCCTGGCGATTTCAATAGTATTGGCTGTGCTGTTTGTATTGATTTTTAGTTTTGCTATATGGTTGATGTCACAGGCTAACCTGATACGTGATGCTTTGCCGATTGCCGCTGATAAATTTGAGGAAATGCTGAATCAAGGCGTTCGGTGGGCCTCAGGCTATTTTGATATACGTGTGAGGGAGATCAATGAGTGGCTGGCCAAGCAAAGGACTGAGTTGTTTGAAAATGGAAACTTTGGTGTTGGTCAGACACTCACGACAATGGGGGGCTTACTGGCGACTGTGTTTCTGACGCCAGTTTATATTTTTATGCTCCTCTATTATCAGCCTCATCTGATCCGTTTTATACACCAGGTTTTTGGCAAAGGCAACGATATAGATGTCACTGAGGTCCTGGTCGAAACAAAGGTGATCATACAAAGTTATCTTGTTGGTCTTTCTATTGAAGTAGTCATCATAGCTATTTTGAATTCAGCCGGTCTGCTGATCCTTGGATTTCAATATGCCATCTTGCTGGGAATTATAGGGGCATTGCTCAATATTATTCCTTACCTGGGTGGATTGATCGCCGTCGCGCTGTATATGCTGATAGCATTGGTGACCAAATCGCCCCAGCATGCATTGTATGTAGCAGGGCTATATACGGTGATACAGTTTATTGACAATAATTATATTGTCCCTAAAATAGTAGGCTCTAAAGTAAAATTGAATGCATTGGGGTCTATTATCGCGGTCATGTGTGGTGGCGCGCTCTGGGGTATTCCGGGCATGTTTCTGTCCATACCATTGACGGCTATTCTAAAACTTATTCTTGACAGAACCCAATCTGCCAAAGCATGGGGTTTTTTATTGGGTGATACCATGCCCCCACTTTTAAAACTCAAGAAGTGATGACTTTGCCAATATTTGTATTCCGCTGCAGCCTTTCCTTGTTAAAACCATCATCACTTTTATGCCGAGGTGGGAATAATATAAATAGCCTTTAAAATTGTGTAACACACTGTCGGCAAGTCATGACCACTTTTACAGTCCGTAGATCCAGACTCCGGAAGCTAATACTAATTGGCCATGAAAAACACATTATTTATTCTGACTTTGTCTCTGACCACCGCAGCCAGTGTCATTATTATGATGTGTCATGAATCATTTTACGAATACAATATGCCCGCGCATGACAGGCATATCACAGATCCACTGCTTCCATCCATATTGGAAAGAGGATATCAGTCGCATCTGTTGACCGTCAGTCATGAACTCACCAGCTCTTTTGAACTGATTTCTATTCGAAATGGGATCTGCCTGTATAACCTACTCCCTGTTGATATGCAGGAGTATAGCGAACACACAGAACGATTACGATGCGGCATAGAATGCCAATCGAACGAACCTACTATTTTTAAGGCTGATGTAATTAATGAGAACCATCCGTCGCCAGGCCGAAAATTTTTCCGGCAGGAATTGACCAAGTTTCTATCTGCTGTAAAACTTGCATTGATTTAAAAAAAGGTACTATACTCCATTGACTGTCAGCATCTAAACAATTTCGGTGCTGATGATAATGGCCTTTTAACCAGATGATATTTTTTTTACTGGACATCAAATTCCTTCTGATTCCCATTTTGAGCCAAATAACTAAGATAGGTGGCTGGAGCCCCCTAGTGCAAAATCTGTGGATTGTGTAACATAATCTCAGATTAGTGTAACCTTAACTGCTAAAGTACTAATGATCTTTAACGGCCATAAGAAGCATATTTTGGTAAACAAACAATCGAAAACATTACTCTATCCTTAAGAGGATAACACTAAGCGGGTGGTTACGTATTACCATTCATGTAAGAAAGTATTTGCATACATTCTATTTTACAATTAAAAGCTATTAAGTTGAGTAATAGCGCGAGGTTTTTTTAAGATATTTTAGAACACCATAAAAGATTGAAAAGTATCACCCATTTTTAAAAATATCCACCACTTTCGTATCAAAACAACTTTACCCTGATTGAGTAGAAGGGCGGTCAGGCTTTATAATGAAGGTTTTTTTTAGAAGGCTAAGATCGCATAGGCTTAACCTCTAAATTTTGTGTTTCACACCCGAAACAGGATATTATTCAGCATAAAAATTTGTTAAGTATGAAAAGTTTTTATCTTAAGGTAGTCGTCTCCATGGTCATGTTTATGTCCGCTGTCAGCAGCCAGGCACAAATTGTTGATCTTGGAGCCGCTTCACCATTTGCAGTATTTACTGCAGTTGGCGCTTTCAGCAATGACGGAGCAAGTGTGGTGACAGGGGATATAGGCACCAATGTAGGTGCCTTTACGGGCTTTCCTCCCGGAGTCGTCATCGGTGATATCCATGTGGCAGATATGATTTCAGCCCAGGCAGCTACAGATGTGGATATTGCCTACAGTTTTCTTGCCGGACTTACATGTGGCCAAGTGATTGGCACAACACTAGGAAATGGACAGATTCTGTTACCTAAAATATATTGTCTAGGGGCAGCTTCAGTCCTCGAAGGGGATTTGTACCTGGATGCACAAGGTGATCCAAACAGCATTTTTATTTTTCAGATCAATGGGGCCTTATCTACTAATACATTAGCTAATGTGTTTCTGATCAATGGAGCAGATGTATGCAATGTATATTGGCAGATCAATGGTGCATTTGCTTTGGGAGAAGGTTCTACTTTTAGGGGAACGATTGTAGCGAATGGGGCTATTAGTTTATTGGAAGGGTCATCCCTTATTGGAAGAGCCCTGTCTCGTGAAGGCGCAATCGACATGCACAATAATGTAGTGAACTTGGGTATGCCCCCCATCGTAGGAGATATAGTAGCAGATGGTTCATTGTCTTTTTGCCAGGGTGACAGCGTGATCCTATCAGGCAACACCAGCGGTACCTGGAGTACAGGAGCTGAAACATCATCTATTACTGTTTTGACCAGTGGCGATTATTATGTCTTCCGTACCAATGGATGCGGCAGTGATACCTCAAATCACATCATAGTCAATGTCGGCGTAGATATACTGCCTCCTGTAATCACTTGCCCACCCAATATAACACTGAATTGTGATGAAAGTACAGATCCTTTAAATACAGGTTCCGCATCAGCCATTGATGACTGTGACCCGGCACCTGCCATCACCTATACGGATGTCATCACTGACGGCACTTGTGCTCAATCATATACGATTGCACGCACATGGCTCACTACAGATAGTGCCGGCAATACAAGCACATGCATACAAGATATTATAGTGACAGACAATAATGCGCCAACCATCACGTGCCCTATCGTTCTGACAGACATTCAATGTGGGGAAGTTCCTTTCTTTGGTACAGCTACTGCGACAGATGCATGTGATCCTTTGGTGGATATCACCTTTGTGACCGATACTGAACCAGGTGCTTGCAGTCAAGAATATAGTCAGACCAGAACCTGGACCGCGACAGATGATTGTGGGAACACAGCAACCTGTAGTGTTACTATTTTTGTTCAAGACAATACCGCACCTGCTTTGGTATGTCCTACAGTCATTAGTCCGCTTGAATGCGGTAGCGTACCATTCTTTGATATCGCTACTGCAACTGATGCATGTGATACGGAAGTAGAAATCACCTTTGTTACGGATTCGGTGCCTGGTGCATGTTCACTGGCCTACAGCCTGACGAGAACATGGACCGCGACAGACGATTGTGGTAATACGTCAACATGTAGTCGTACGATAACTGTAC
>JBBRDL010000147.1:0-8645 GCA_038203965.1 Chitinophagales bacterium
AGGTGTCTTCCCGTTGCGTCCTTGCGTCGTTGCACGAGACGAAGAGGTCTTCCCGTTGCGTCCTTGCGTCGTTGCACGAGACGAAGAGGTCTTCCCGTTGCGTCCTTGCGCGCGACGAAGAGGTGTCTTCCCGTTGCGTCCTTGCGCGCGACGAAGAGGTGTCTTCCCGTTGCGTCCTTGCGTCGTTGCGCGAAATAAAACAGAAGAACTTAAATACTTGTGCAAAATATTTACTGATTATCAACCACTTACACAATTTTCTTTAAGAAATCTTTGGTAAATCCTTGGTAGTCTGGATTCCAAAAAGCTACCTTTGCGTCCCGCTAATAAAAAGGCGGTCATTACGTCAATCAATTCTAAAATTCTATTGCTGTGAATACATTGAGTTATAAAACACGGTCCGTTAATAAAGATGGCGTCAATCGCAAATGGTTTGTCGTCGATGCGGATGGTGAAGTACTGGGCCGCCTCTGCACCCGTATAGCAACTGTCCTCAGGGGCAAGCACCACCCTGAATACACCCCACACGTGGACACCGGTGACTACGTCATCGTGGTCAACGCCGCCAAAGTCAGATTTACAGGCAATAAAGAAAATGTAAAAATCTATCAGAACTACTCCGGTTACCCAGGTGGTCTGAAAGAACTGACGGCAGCAGAAATCCGCGCCCGCAGACCAGAAAGGCTCATCGAAATTGCTGTCAAAGGCATGCTCCCGAAAAACAAACTCGGCAACGCGATGGTCAAAAAACTTTTTGTCTATGCCGGCCCGGAACACCTGCATACCGCACAACAACCAAAACCCCTCATTTAATTACTAATCGTCAATTCAGTCTAAGACTAATATATGGAGACAATCAACGCGATCGGACGTCGTAAAGCCTCAGTAGCGAGGGTTTATGTATCCAACGGAACCGGTAAAATCAAAATCAACGGCCGCGAGTACAAAGAGTACTTTCCACAACTACATATCAGTGCGCATGTCATAGCTCCTTTGCTGGAACTTGATTTGCTTGGCCAATATGATGTCAAGGTCAATGTCAATGGTGGAGGTTTCAGAGGACAGTCAGAAGCGATCCGCCTCGGCATAGCACGGGCGCTCATCAAGATCAATGCCGATCACCGCGCACCGCTTAAGATTAAAAAATATCTCACCCGCGATGCCAGGGTGGTCGAACGCAAGAAATTTGGTAAGCCTAAAGCAAGAAAGAGCTTCCAGTTCTCTAAACGTTAATCATTACTATCTAATCACAAAAATATCAACACATCCATCATGGATAAACCAGTATATCAGGACTTATTGGAAGCAGGTGTTCACTTTGGGCACATGCGTAGCAAATGGAATCCTAAAATGCGCCAGTATATTTTTATGGAGCGTAAGGGAATCCACATCATCGATCTCAACCGCACCTCCGAATGCCTGGAACGTGCAGCTTTGGCGATGAAGTCTCTGGCTCGCTCCGGTAAAAAAATCCTTTTCGTAGCGACGAAAAAACAAGCCCGCGAAATTATCGCCTCTGGTGCCAGGACCATCAACATGCCCTACGTGACCGATCGCTGGCTCGGAGGGATGATGACCAACTTTGCCACCATCCGTCGTTCCGTAAAGAAAATGAACAACCTCGAGCAAATGCTTACGGATGGTACATTGGCCAGCACGACCAAAAAGGAGCGCCTCACCTTAACCCGTGAGATGAACAAACTCAATAAAGTGTTGGGGGGTATCTCTGATATCAACCGCTTACCTCATGCCATATTTATCGTGGATATTGGACGTGAGCACCTGGCGCTCGCGGAAGCAAAAAAACTGGGGATTAAAACATTTGCGATGGTAGATACCAATGCAGATCCTAACCTGGTTGACTTCCCGATTCCGGCCAATGATGACTCTTCAAAGTCAATCTCTTTTATCACCAACTACATCACCAATGCCATCAAAGAAGGATTGGCGGAGCGTGGCAAGGAGAAAGAAGAGCATGCTGAAGAAGCAGCTAAAGCGTAAGACGGTCGCTGTCAAAACCGTTTGAGAAACACTTTATTTTAAAAAATGACAACATTAATGAGTACGATATCCGCAACAGATGTCAAAAATCTCCGGGAAATGACCGGTGCCGGAATGATGGATTGCAAAGCCGCTTTGACGGAGGCCAATGGCGATTTTGAAAAAGCAATTGAAATCCTCCGTTTGAAAGGCCAAAAACTTTCGCTGAAACGTGCAGACCGCGATGCCAAAGAAGGCGTTGTGCTAGCTATGGTTTCTCCGGATAGCAAAAAAGGCATCGTGATCAGATTGAGTTCAGAAACAGATTTCGTTTCTAAAAATGAAAACTTTGTCAACCTCGCTAAAGAATTTGCACAGATCGCAATGGATACGTTTCCAGCAGATCTTGAAGAGCTGTTGAAACAACCATATCAGAATATCACCATCAGGGAAAAAGTATCTGAGCAGGTGGGTGTCATCGGAGAGAAAATAGAACTTGCTGACTATCAGCGAATCGAAGCGCCGCAGGTTGTATCATACATTCACATGGGCAACAAGGCCGGTGTCATCCTCGGATTGAACAGCGCTGATGCTAAATTTAAAGATGCAGGAAGGGATGTTGCGATGCAGGTTGCTGCGATGAAGCCTGTTGCACTTGATAAAGATGGTGTTGATGCATCAATCGTTGAAAAAGAAATTGAAATCGGCAAAGAACTGGCACGTCAGGAAGGAAAGCCTGAAGATATGCTGGAGAAAATAGCCCTCGGCAAACTCAACAGATTTTTCAAAGACAATACATTGCTTGCTCAGGCTTTTGTCAAAGACAACAGTCTTTCAGTGGAAGCATATCTAAAGAGTATCGACAAGGACCTGACGGTGACGGCATTTAAGCACGTCAAATTAGGGTAATACAAAACAAAAAACGAGAGGCGGATCAGTAATGATTCGCCTTTTTTTTGCCTCGTGACTAACAGTCTCCAAAGCAAGTCAAAAAAGCATCTTAAATTAGATACAACAATTCAATATGCCCAGATTCAAAAGAGTATTGTTAAAGCTAAGTGGTGAAACCCTCATGGGTGATCAGACCTTCGGCATTCATCCGCTCCAACTCAAACATTATGCTGACGAAATAAAAGCCATCACAGATATGGGTGTTGAAGTCGCCATCGTCATCGGAGGTGGTAATATCTTCAGAGGACTTCAGGCGGAGGCAACGGGTATTGAAAAAGTACAAGGAGATTATATGGGTATGCTCGCGACCGTCATCAACGGAATGGCCCTGCAGAGCGCACTCGAACATATAGGGCTGTATACAAGGCTGATCTCGGCTATTGAAATGAAAGCGATTGCTGAACCGTATATCCGACGCAGGGCCATACGCCATCTTGAAAAAGGACGGATTGTCATATTTAGTGCAGGCACCGGCAATCCATATTTCACGACGGATAGCGCAGCAGCCCTCAGAGCAAATGAAATCAACGCTGAAGTCATCCTCAAAGGCACACGTGTAGATGGTATATACACCTCAGATCCTGAAAAAAATAAAGATGCTGTCAAAATAGATCAGATCACCTTCGCCAAAGTCATCAGGGACGGACTTGGCGTGATGGACATGACCGCGTTCACCTTGTGCCAGGAAAATAATCTTCCGATCATTGTCTTTGATGTCAATACACCAGGTAACCTCCGTCGAATCATGGAAGGGGAGAAACTGGGTACATTGGTAAAAGACTAATGCAGGTTTCTTTTCGTTTTTCAACTGTGAAAAAAATAGTTTGGCATAAGCTGTTATTCCTGCTTTTAGTTTTTTGGGCACCTTCGATCGCTGCCCAAACCATCACCTGGGATCAATTGACAGATGTCAAATTTTCAAAACAATTCTCCGCCGAATTCGGTATCGAATTGCTGGAAGCCAACTTCGGC
The DNA here is from genome assembly GCA_038203965.1 of Chitinophagales bacterium. Taxonomy (GTDB): domain Bacteria; phylum Bacteroidota; class Bacteroidia; order Chitinophagales; family Saprospiraceae; genus Opimibacter. The sequence goes on from JBBRDL010000147.1 coordinate 3,904, forward strand.
CCTTCTCTTAAATCATTAGATGGTAAGGAAGTAATCATAAGAGGATATATCATCCCTTTGGATCCTCTTGGTACTCAGTATGTGATCTCAAGAAACCCAATGGCCAGTTGTTTTTTCTGCGGCGGCTCCGGCCCCGAGACCGTAGCTGAGCTCCGCCTCCATCCTAAATCCATCCGCCGTTATGCCACGGATGAAATCCTTTCATTCAAGGGTACCCTCATGCTCAATGAGAAAAACTCCAAATCCCTGAATTATGTGATTCTTAATGCAGAGCGGTTGTAAAATGTGGTGTTTGGTCACTTCATTTACCTCCATTTTAATGTTCAGAAATCCCTTAAAATTTTAAAATCACGAATTTTAGTTAAAACATGCCCGGGGGCATTGATTATCAACTAGTTACGACAGTGTGGCACACCTAGGTGTGCCACACTGTCGTAACTAGTTGGTTAATAGTCGCTTAGGAGCACAATTAACTAAATTTCGCAACGCCCGATTTTCCCCACCAATACCTCCGCTATTTTCCGCTTCGATTCCACCGTCCATCCCGCCACGTGCGGACTCAATACCACATTCTCCAAAGCACATATCTGCTCAATTATTCTCTGGTATTCCTCCGATCCGAAGGAAGGCGGCTCAAATGGCAAAACATCCAGACACGCACCCCCCAATTGCCCGGATTTTAAAGCCGCCAACACATCGCCAAGAAGGATATTCTTCCCCCTGGAAGTATTGATCAACACAAATCCAGACTTACACCTACCTATAAAAGGACCATCAACCATCTCTTTTGTCTCAGCTGTCAGCGGAATATGAAGCGAAATAATATCAGCTTCCCTAAGTAACTCCTCCAGCGTGACCTCCAGGATATGGTCATTTCCATAGTTTTTAAGGTACTTATCATATGCCAACACCTTCACATCCCACCCCTTCCACAATCGCCCGAACGCACTGCCATTGTTACCAAAACCTATGATGCCAATAGTTTTTCCGGCTATCTCCCAACCCCGATGCTGCTCCCGGAGCCATTCTCCCTGACGGACACTGCGGTCAGCGGAAACAAGCTTATCGGCCAGACAAAGCAACATACCCATCGCATGCTCTGCAACCGCCACAGCATTGCCCTCAGGCGCACTCATCACCGCAACCCCAAATTCTTTGGCAGCTTCAAGATCAATGATATCGAGCCCGCTTCCCAACCGCGCAATCCACCGTAAGGTCGGAGCTGATGCCATAGCCTGCCAGTCAATAGCACACCGCGTATTGATCACCACCCCTTTATATCCGTTTAAAGATTTTTTCATCTCCATACGACTCATCTCAGGAGCATATGTAGTGGTATACCCCTGCAAATGAAGTCCTTCCAGCAAGACAGGATGGACATAATCTGTGATTAAAACATCTTTCTGCACCATATTTTTCAGTAAGCGCCTCTCTTTTTTTTGCAAATAGTATCTTTGTCCGATTTTTGAAAGGACTAGCTCCATCATACATAACTAAGCCAACCGGTAAATGCCCAAAGATAATAGTATCCACTCCGTCCTGATTATCGGGAGCGGACCCATCATCATAGGACAAGCCTGCGAATTTGATTACGCAGGTTCACAGGCCTCCAGATCCCTCCGTGAGGAAGGAATCGAAGTCAGTCTCATCAACAGCAACCCCGCCACGATCATGACAGATCCGGTGACCGCTGATCACATCTACCTACTTCCCCTCACCGTCGAAAGTATCATTCAAATCCTTGAAGAACGCCAGATCGACGCCGTCCTGGCCACCATGGGCGGCCAGACAGCGCTCAACCTGGCCATCGAAGCCGATAAAAGAGGCGTCTGGAAAAAATACAATGTCCGCCTCATCGGAGTGGATATCGCCGCTATCGAACTAGCCGAAAACAGGGAAGCTTTCCGCAATCACGTGATCAAATTAGGATTGAGGGTAGCCCCAAGTTTTATTGCCAATTCCTTCCTCGAAGGGATGGAAGCTGCCCAAAAGATAGGTTTCCCTCTGGTGATCCGCCCAAGCTATACGCTTGGAGGCACCGGAGGAAGTATTGTCATGAAAGAAGAACAGTTTGAAGAAGCCCTCCGCAGAGGACTCAATGCCTCTCCAACCCATGAAGTACTGGTTGAAAAAGCCGTTTTGGGCTGGAAGGAATTTGAACTCGAACTCCTCCGCGACCAAAATAATAATGTTGTCATCATCTGTACCGTAGAAAACCTGGATCCGATGGGCATCCATACCGGTGATAGTATAACGCTAGCTCCCGCCATGACCCTCAGTGACACTGCATTTCAGAATATGCGCAACCAAGCCATCCTGATGATGCGCTCGATGGGCAATTTTGCCGGTGGTTGCAATGTCCAGTTTGCCCAGAATCCAGCCACTGAAGAATTGATCGTGGTGGAGATAAACCCACGCGTAAGTCGTTCCTCAGCCTTAGCCAGCAAAGCGACCGGTTACCCCATTGCCAAAATAGCCTCAAAACTTGCCTTAGGATACAATCTCGATGAACTGAAAAACCAGATCACGAAGACCACCAGCGCCTGTTTTGAACCTACCCTGGATTATGTCGTCGTAAAAATGCCTAGATGGAATTTTGAAAAATTCCATGGCTCCGAAAATACATTAGGCTTGCAGATGAAATCCGTCGGAGAAGTCATGGCCATCGGCCGGACCTTTCAGGAAGCGTTACAAAAAGCTTGTCAATCCCTCGAAAACAACCGCACCGGACTCGGCGCAGATATGAAAGAGTGGATCAGCACCTCCGATATCATGGAGCGTCTCGAAACAGCCGGCGATGACAGGATCTTTCGCCTGAAGGATGCCTTGAGACTCGGCGTATCAGAGCGCAGCATTCATAAACTAACCCTGATCGATCCATGGTTTATCAAACAAATCAAAAACCTCGTGAAAGCCGAAGAACGCCTTCTGCGCTATAACCTCGCAGAAGATATTCCGATAGATTTTTTCAGAGAGTTAAAGCAGATGGGGTATTCCGACGCCCAGATAGCATGGGTACTGCGGATCAACGAAAACGAAGTAACCCGTCAACGCTATAAACACGGCATCCGTCGTACGTATAAGATGGTCGATACATGCGCTGCCGAGTTTGAATCTAAGACGCCTTATTTCTACAGCACCTTTGATGAGGAAAACGAAAGTATCCCTTCAGCGAAAAAGAAGATCATTGTATTGGGTTCCGGGCCTAATCGGATAGGGCAGGGGATTGAATTTGATTACTGTTGCGTCCATGGCATACTTGCCATAAAGGAAGCAGGCTTTGAAGCGATCATGATCAATTGTAATCCGGAGACGGTATCCACCGATTTTGATATCGCCGATAAACTTTATTTCGAACCAGTCTACTGGGAACATATCAAAGAAATCGTAGAACTCGAAAAACCTGAAGGCATCATTGTTCAGCTTGGAGGACAGACTGCCCTGAAACTGGCAGAAGAGTTTTATAAAAGTGGTATCAAAATCATCGGCACTGATTTCCCTGACATGGATCTTGCCGAAGACAGGGGAAGTTTTTCAGATCGTCTTAAAGAACTGGGCATTCCCTATCCTAAATATGGTGTAGCGCGTGATGTGGATGATGCTGTGCGCATTGCCAAAGAAGTCAGCTACCCGGTATTGGTAAGACCTTCCTATGTGCTTGGTGGGCAACGTATGAAAATCGTGATCAATGACCACGATCTCGAGCGCCACGTACTCAGCATTTTCAAACACATGCCTGACAATAAGGTCCTGATCGACCAATTTCTCGAAAGGGCCAAAGAAGCTGAGATCGATGCAATCTGTGATGGCGATGATGTTCACATCATGGGGATTATGGAGCATATTGAACCTGCCGGCATTCATAGTGGCGATAGCTCGGCAGTTCTTCCTCCGTATAGTCTCAGCCAGTCAGCTATTGATCAGATGATCGAATACGCCAGGAAAATTGCTTTTTCCCTCAATATCAGGGGGCTGATCAATATTCAGTATGCCATCAGGGTAGCCAAAGACGGTACAGAAGAAAAAGTCTATGTCATCGAAGCCAACCCCCGAGCCTCTAGGACGACCCCGTTTATCGCAAAGGCCTATCAGATCCCTTACCTTAATATCGCTACCAAAGTCATGCTTGGAACCCATAAGTTGAAAGATTTCAGTTTCGACAAACAACTGAAAGGCTATGCCATCAAAGTCCCCGTTTTCTCCTTTGACAAGTTCCCCAATGTAGACAAACGCCTCGGCCCTGAAATGAAAAGCACCGGCGAAGCCATCCAGTTTATCGATGACCTCACCGACCCCTTCTTCAGAGAGCTCGAACGCAACCGCAATATGTACTTATTTGAATAAAAGGGCTGCCCCGTCCAGATTTTTTTACAAAATCTGTCTCCCCTGTGTTCCTCCACTTCGTTGCTTTTAGCAACATGGCTCCGAAAACCCCGGGGTTAATAGTTCACGCTGCTAGTTGAAAATTTCAACTGTTCCTTGCTCCCTGCTCCCTGTTCCCTGTTCCCTGCTCCTTGCTCCCTGCTCCTTGCTTCCTGCTCCTTGCTCCTTGCTTCCTGCTCCTTGTTCCCTGCTCCTTGTTCCTTGCTCCTTGTTCCCTGCTCCTTGCTCCCTGCTCCTTGCTCCTTGCTCCTTGCTCCCTGCTCCTTGCCCCGTCCAGATTTTTTTACAAAATCTGTCTCCCCTGTGTTCCTCCACTTCGTTGCTTTTAGCAACATGGCTCCGAAAACCCCGGGGTTAAT
>JBBRDL010000148.1:0-8544 GCA_038203965.1 Chitinophagales bacterium
CTCTTCAGCCTCTTCAGCCTTTTGATCATCTTGAATCGTTTTTTTACCTTGTCAAAGAATCCATGAAGCAAAACATCTATCATCTGATCATAGGCGGAAATCTTGGTGACAGGGTTGGTCAACTCACTCTGGCGAAAAAATTTATTGCAGAGGAAGTAGGTTCCATCAAAAAAGAGAGTGGAATTTACGAAACTCAGCCCTGGGGCTTTGATGACCAGCCTTGGTTCCTCAACCAGGTACTTGAGGTTTCCTCAAAAAATCCCCCAAATGTGGTGCTGGACCAGATTAAAAATATAGAGATCAAAGCGGGGCGTACCCCTTCGGAAAAATGGCATGCTCGCCATATCGACATCGATATTCTCTTTTATGGAGAGCTGGTCTTAAAGGAAAATGAACTTGAGATCCCTCACCCACTACTTCACACACGCAACTTTGTATTGGTGCCCTTAATGGATCTGGCACCTGAATTTTTACACCCCACATTGGGCAAAACGATCGAGGAGCTCTATTTAGATTGCCGGGATAAAGGAGAAGTCTATATATTCAACCCGGATGAACAAGATAACTCCCTATAAGTACATCTCTATTGAAGGCAATATCGGATCGGGCAAAACAAGCCTCTGCGAGCTTATTGCCAAAAAGTATCCTGTCCAGCTTGTGCTGGAGGAGTTTGACGACAATCCATTTCTTCCTTTTTTTTATCAAAATCCGGAGCGTTTTGCTTTTACCGTTGAACTTTTCTTTATGGCGGAGCGCCATAAACAATTATCGCAGGTGACGCTTCAAAAAGATTTGTTCTATGATTTTACCTTGTCCGACTATTCCTTCTGGAAGACGCTGATCTTTGCCCGAAAAAACCTGGACGAAAAGGAATATAAACTTTTCCAACGACTCTTTAACATTCTCAACTCCGCATCACCCAATCCCGATCTGCTCATTTATCTCCATCGTACACCAGAAAAATTATTGCACAATATCAATCTGCGGGACAGAGGATATGAGGGTAACATCACTTCTGCTTACCTGAAAAATATCCAGGACTCTTATTTTGAATTCTTCTACAGCCAGACGACCTACCCTATCGTGATCGTCGATGTGGAGGATATTGATTTCGTATACAACCCAACCCATCTCGAAGAGATAGAAAATATCATCTTTAAGGAATACAGGCCGGGTCTCCACAGAATCAGCCTAAGACTCTAAATCAGCATTCCTTTGCTTTCGTCTGAGTCAAGGGGGGAAATGAAGTGGTAACTTCTCACCATAAAAGAAGTCACGATGTAATTTCTTTCAAACTTCCTCAACATAATGGATTGCTTTTTCGTTAAGAAAATACATTTAGCTAGGAAATATCCATGATAAAAAGTCTTCGAATATTTTTACAAATGGCGATGCTTGTGTGTGCAGGCAGTGTGACGCTAGCCCAATCAGGACCGATCATTGACGATTTCCATGTGTCGAAAAGCGGACAGGAGGTGCTCATCAGCTGGAGGATGCTTGCAGGCAATACATGCAATGGCATTAAGATCTACAGAGCTACTGACACGATGCTGTTTAACCAGATAGGGTTGATACCAGGAATATGTGGAAGTACTACAGAATCTTTACGCTACAATCATGTTGATATGTCTCCTGTCATCAATAGCACCAATTTCTACCGTATTGAATTCGGAGGGGTAGGAATTTCAGAAATTTTATCCATTGATATTATTAATCTGGGAACAGAGGGTACTCAGGTCTGGCCAAACCCGGTAAAAGATGAAGCAAAGATATTCTTTGAAAATGACGAAGGCTTTGAATATGAAATGAAAATGTATTCCATGAATGGCATTGAAGTGTATCAGGATAAAACGGATCAGGATTTCTTTGTGTTCAACTCATCCACATTATCTGGTGGTGTATACACGTACACGATATCCGTTCCTGGTAAGACGCCCTCAATTACTGGGAAGCTCGTTGTTCAACCTTAGTTGTAAGAAAGTAAGACAGTAAGACATTAAGAGAGTAAGACAGTAAGACAGTAAGACAGTAAGACAGTAAGAGAGTAAGACAGTAAGACAGTAAGAGAGTGAGAGCGTGAGACAGTGAGACAATGAGAGCGTGAGACAGTGAGAGACTAAGACAGTGAGCGAAAGGAAGCCGTGACACACAAAGCTTGCGGCCATTGTTGGTGTCCCCACCAACGACCGCGAGAATACCAGATCGAAATACTATGCTCATTTACAATCAGCACACTTAAGCTGGTGGTGAGGACACTATGCCAGCGGTAGTTGTTAAATAAAGTGATAGCGTGTGCGGGTGCGTTTATAGTTTGTTTCGGTGCAGCATCAGCCTTTCGTATCGAGTTGCAGCTTGAAAATGCCTTCGACCATTGCTTTTACTTTAACATTATGATCCAAAAATAGCATCTCGGTAATGGTAATTGATTTTACCTGTACATCAGCGCTACCACCTTTTTTTATCGGAATACTTATTCCCTCCGTCAGGATTTTATTCAATTGCTGAGTGTACAATTTAGCAGTTGCCTCCTCAATTTTTTTATCGATTTTGGCGCTCATAAACGTTTTTGCAAACCAACCCGCACTTTTAAGCAGAATATTCTTACTGAGGGTATCGATTTTAAGATCTTCCAATTGAATTTGCTGTTGACCCACATCCCATTTTGGAAAACAAGTAATCTGAATAGATGAACCTTCTTTTTCCTGGATATCTGCCAGCATAGTGAGCTTCCCTTCTTCGAGATTGGCCTTCAAATTGACTAGAGTATATGCATCACTTACTTGGATGGTAAGTTCTTGACCTGATATAAATCTGTCAATCCAGGATTCTGTGACATCCACTTCGATCTGAAGAAATGAGCAATCCTCATCTGCAATTATAGAAAATTCCTGATTCACACTTTATTGTCTATTTTTCACACCAAATTTATCATTACTAAACATATGATCACCAGAATACTTACCATTTCCCTTCTTATTCTATACACTTTTACCCACTCTTTTGGCCAAAAGAAAAAGAATACCTCTCAAACTCCGTCTTACATTTCAATAGATACCTCGCTGTTTGGGGGACTTGAATGGAGAAATATAGGCCCTTTCCGAGGAGGACGTTGCGCCTCGGTAACAGGCGTAAAAAACAAACCCAATCTTTATTACTTCGGCTCCACCGGAGGGGGTGTTTGGAAAACGCTCGATGGAGGACAGTCCTGGCAAAATATCTCGGATGGCTTTTTTGGTGGGAGCATTGGTGCAGTTGAAGTAGCTCCCTCAGATAACAATGTTATATACGTAGGTGGAGGAGAACAAACTGTCAGAGGCAATGTATCGTATGGTTATGGCATGTGGAAAACAACTGATGCCGGAGATACCTGGGAACATATCGGTCTGGATAGCGCCTATCACATACCCAGGGTGCGAATTGATCCTGGCAATCCCGACATCGTTTACGCAGCTGTACTAGGTGATCTTTTTAAGGATACGAAGACCAGGGGCATATTTAAGTCAATCGATGGTGGTAAGACATGGCGAAAAACGCTATTCGTCAATGAGAGCGCAGGCGCTATTGATCTGATCATAGACCCGAATAATTCGCGAATACTTTATGCTTCAACATGGCGTGTTCGTCGCAATCCGTATGAACTAAGCAGTGGAGGGGAGGGATCAGCAATGTGGAAAAGTAAGGATGGTGGTGAGACATGGCAAAATATTTCCGCAAACAAGGGTTTGCCTGCCGGCACGTGGGGCATCTCCGGCATCACCGTAAGTCCTGTCAATAGCAACCGACTATGGGCTATCATCGAAAATGAGGATGGCGGAGTATTTAGATCTGATGATGCCGGAAAGACCTGGAGTAAAATGAATAGTGAAAGAAATCTTCGCCAACGGGCATGGTATTATACCCGAATATATGCTGACCCAAAATCTGAAGATCTTGTTTACGTCGTAAATGTTTCCTATCACAAGTCAAAAGATGGAGGAAAGACCTTCACTTCACACAATGCTAATCATGGAGACCATCATGATCTCTGGATTGATCCTGACGATGCGGATCGAATGATTATCGGTGATGACGGAGGTGCCCAGGTTAGTTTTGATGGAGGAGATCACTGGTCTACCTATCATAACCAACCTACAGCCCAATTTTATCGTGTGACGACAGACCATCATTTTCCATATCGAATCTATGGTGCACAGCAGGATAACAGTACGGTCAGAATAGCTCATCGTACAGACGGTGCAGCCATCGGCGAAGGAGACTGGGAGCCTACGGCAGGCTGTGAATGTGGACATATTGCCGTAGATCCACTCGAAAATGACATCGTTTATGGTGGATGCTATCTGGGAATGCTCAGCAGGTATGATCACAAAACTAAATCGAGGCGGTTTATTGATGTTTGGCCTGACATGTCTCTTGGGCATGGCGCAGAAGGAGCGAAATACAGGTTCCAATGGAATTATCCCATCTTTTTTTCACCGCACGATCCGAAGAAATTGTACACGGCTTCAAATCAACTGCATGTGACTACTAATGAAGGGCAAAGCTGGCAAGTGATAAGCCCTGACCTCACCCGCAATGATACCTCAAAACTTCATTCATCAGGTGGGTCAATCACCAAGGACAATACATCAGTAGAATATTACTGCACCATCTTCGCAGCAGCGGAAAGTCCAAGAGTAAAAGATCTCCTTTGGACAGGAAGTGATGATGGACTTATCCAGATATCACAAGATGGTGGTGCTCACTGGACCAATGTAACACCTGCATTTCTTCCGGAGTGGATCCAGATCAATAGCCTCGAACCGGATCCGCACCTCGATGGTGGTTGTTATGTAGCAGCGACCATGTATAAATCAGGTGACTACAAACCATACTTATTCAAGACCAAAGACTATGGAAAGAACTGGCAAATGATCATCAATGGAATCGATGAGAACCATTTCACCCGTGTGATCCGATCAGACCCCGGGGCACCAGGTATTCTCTATGCAGGAACTGAATCGGGTATGTATATCAGCATTGATGATGGGGCTCACTGGCAGCCTTTTCAATTAAACTTACCTATAGTCCCTATCACAGATCTTACGATTAAGAATAACAATCTTATCGCGGCGACACAGGGCAGGAGTTTTTGGATTATAGATGAGTTGGTGCAATTGCGTCAAATCGTTAAAGCTCAAACTAGCAAATATTATGTATTTCAACCAGCTGATACGTATCGATTGACAGGATCATCTACTAAAAGCCTTGAATCAGGAACAAACTATGCGGGGGGCTTAATGGCCTTCTATTATCTTCCGAGGGAAGTTAAAAAAGAAGATACCTTGTCGATCACCTTTTTTGAATCAGATGGCGATACGATCGTAAAATATAGTACAGATCATAAAGAAAAGACGTACCTAATCACGCCTACAAAAGGAGTTAACAAGTTTAATTGGAATCTTCGATATAGTCAAGCTAAGCGTTTTGATGGTATGATATTGTGGGCTGCGGATTTGTCAGGTCCGATGGCTATTCCGGGTGAATACCGAATGGAAGTCAATTTTAATGACACCATCCATAGCAGGACATTTAATATCATCAAAGATCCCAGATCAGGAGCTACTGAGGAGGATTACTTGAAATACCAGGATTTTGCCAGTAAAGTGCGAGATAAAATAACAGAAGCTCATGAAGCTATCATTGAGATCAGGGATATTCGATCACAGCTGACCAATTACAAAACCCGCGTTACCGAAGATGAAGCTCTTTTGAAAGAAATAAACCACATTGACAGCTCCATGACTGTCATTGAAGAGGCTCTTTACCAGACAAAAAACAAAAGTGTACAGGATCCACTCAATTATCCAATCAGGCTAACTAATAAGTTGGGTTTCCTGAATTATATCATTGGGAATGGCGATTTTGCGATTCCGGATCAGGCGTATGGGGTGCGAGATGAAATTGAGAATTTAATTGACCTTGAACTTGAGAAATATAAAAAAGTTAAGACAGAGCAGATACATGTATTCAATGAAATGGTGAAAGAGAAAAAAATTGATGCTATTATTTTAAAAGATCTGCAGCGATGAGAATATGGTTAGCTTTTTACAAAAGACCGCCAACTGAATTTGTATAATACCTGCCAATAAAGTCCTTTTCTTGGTTGATTTACGGTTATGAACCTTAATTTTAACTGCTTTTAAAATTTCGTTAATTCTGATCCATATTGTAATAACCACAATAATACCTGCCAGCCCATGAAAACCTGCATTGCACTATTTTTTATTTTAGGGTGGGTTCCATTATCCAGTCAACTGGACACGTCTGTGATTGATGCGATCCCAACTACACTTGAAGAATATAATTATCTCACCAAAGGGTACAGTATACAGGTCGAATCCGGGCTTGACATGAAAAAGGGGTACACCATTGAAAAACAAGGAACCCATGATATCGGGGATTATTACTTTACCGTAATGAAACTTATGCGGGAGGATGGCAATCAACTTGCCGGGATACTCATTATATCCGAAGGCAAACTATCTGGTCAAAAGTTTTATTCAACCATACCTATCAATAACCCGGAACTTATGAAACTCTATGGTTTGCAAATAGCTAAGTGGAATAAAAACCTGATTTCGGATTATTGCCAGTTGATATCTGTCTATCTCTCGAGTTATATTCATACCGCTCATATCACTGAGGGTATGAAAGCAGCAAAGTAAAATTCCTTTAGCTCCAGGCGTTTTATTCCCTTTGTTATTGGATGCTCTCGGCTCTATACGTTTTGCTATTCGCCCGACGCTTCCGGTAAAGGCACGATCATCATAGGGATCGAAATTTCACGAATGATTTTCATAGCGGTGGTTCCGATAAATGTCTCATAAAGGAAACTATGTTTATGGCTCCCGAGCACGAGCAGATCAATATTGAGTTTTTGAATTTCTGCTTCGATCATATCAATAGTTGGACCCTGGATCAATAATCCTTCGGCTTCCAGCGATCTGCTTTGCAGCGTTTCAGCATAGCCTTGCAGTTGTCTGTGTTCGGCACGTAATTCATCTGCAACAAAATCCCGGATATATTTAGGACCCATCTCAAAGCCTACAAAATCAGGATCAGGCGAAGCCACATGCACCATCCAGATCTTAGCACCACATTTTTCAGCCAAAAAGGAAGCCTGGTCGAGAAGCAGTGCGTCTGAAGGCTTCATATCTAGTGCAACAAGGAAATTTTTCATAGAGAATTGAATTTAAGCTTTGGCTTCCAAGATAAAGCGAAAACTACCTATTGCGACTTTTACGCTTTCTCATTTTCCCTTTTACATGTTCTCAGCGAGATATATTACTTTTGCGGCTTATATGAATCGTTATGCAGGAAACTGAACAGACAGTAGATTTTAGTGTAGCTTCCAAAATGGGGCTGACCAAGGATGAATTTGACAAGATTTGTTCAGTGTTGGGTCGCGTACCTAATTTTACAGAGGTCAGCGTCTATTCTGTTATGTGGAGTGAACATTGCTCCTATAAGAATTCGATCAAATACCTAAAAACGCTCCCCAGAGATGGTGGAAGGCTATTAGTAGCTGCAGGAGAAGAAAATGCCGGTCTGATTGATATCGGAGAAGGTATAGCCTGCGCATTCAAAATCGAATCTCACAATCACCCCTCGGCGATTGAACCTTACCAAGGTGCTGCTACAGGTGTCGGTGGTATTCATCGCGATATTTTCACCATGGGTGCCCGGCCGATTGCCGCTTTGAATTCTCTTCGTTTTGGAGACCCCAATCACCCACACATGCGCCACCTCATCAAAGGTGTAGTCAGTGGAATTGGCGACTATGGCAATTGTCTTGGCGTTCCTACCGTAGGAGGTGAAGTATATTTTGACCCATGTTATCAGCAGAATATCCTGGTCAATGCCATGTCTGTAGGTATTGTCAAAATCGGTGAAACGATTTCTGCATGTGCTGATGGTCCAGGCAACCCCGTTTTTATCGTGGGCTCTGCAACCGGTAGAGATGGTATCCACGGTGCTACGTTTGCTTCGGCTGACCTCACAGAAAATTCCGCCGAGGACTTGCCTGCCGTGCAGGTAGGCGATCCTTTTCAGGAGAAGCTGCTTCTTGAGGCAACGCTGGAAATTATTAAAACCGGCGCCGTAGTAGGTATGCAGGATATGGGTGCAGCTGGCATCACCTGCTCTACGTCAGAAATGAGCGCTAAATCAGGAACAGGTATGATCATCAACCTGGATCTGGTTCCCACCCGTCAACCAAACATGCACGCCTGGGAAATCCTCCTGTCCGAAAGCCAGGAACGGATGCTGGTGGTAGTCCACAAGGGAAGAGAAAAAGAAATAACTGCCATTTTTGACAAATGGGATCTCGAATGTGCCCAGATAGGTGAAGTCACTTCGACAGGCAAATTAGAATATTTCCGATATGGTGAAAAGGTTGCTGAGGTTCCTGCCCACTCTCTTGTATTGGGTGGCGGCGCTCCGGTATATGACAGAGAATCTACCCGCCCGGGGTACATGGATGAAATCAAACCATTTGACCCGCCT
>JBBRDL010000149.1:0-8512 GCA_038203965.1 Chitinophagales bacterium
CTCTACCCGCTTTGATCTGAAACATCACTATCTCGGCAATCCCGAACGACTGGAAGGGACGTTGGCCTATAACTCCCCTGAACAGACAGGGCGAATGAACAGGACTGTAGATTATCGGACTGACTTGTACTCGCTCGGGGTAACCTTATATGAAGCTCTTGCCGGACGACTTCCATTTCCAGCAACTGACGCGATGGAACTGGTCCATGCTCATATCGCACAGATTGCAGATCCTGTCAATCTAGTCAATCCAGCTGTACCTGAAGTCATCGGACGGATTATCGGAAAGCTTATGGCCAAAAATGCAGAAGACCGATACCAATCTGCCTACGGCCTCAAGTATGATCTGGAGATATGTCTCGGTCATTTCGAAAAATCAGGCAAGATCCCTGACTTCGCACTAGGTCAAAAAGACTATTCAGGTAAGTTTCTTATCCAACAAAAACTTTACGGCCGCGAGCAAGAGATCCATCAACTGATGGAAGCATACAAGCGTTGCGCTCACGGTGGCAAAGAACTCATGCTCGTATCAGGCTATTCGGGTACAGGCAAGTCCGCCCTCGTACGCGAAGTCCACAAACCTATCACCGAAAGCCACGGTTATTTTATCGAAGGTAAGTTTGACCAGTTCCAACGCGCCGTTCCCTACTTCGCCATCCTCAAGGCATTCGAAGAGATGACCAATATCCTGCTCACCGAGAGCCAGTCCTTTCTCGATGGATTCAGGATCACCATACAAGAGGCTTTGGGTACGGAAGGAAAGGTCATTACAGATGTGATCCCTCAACTGGAAAAAATCATCGGCCCACAACCACCAGTGCCGGAAGTCGGCGGGGCAGAAGCGCAAAACAGATTTAATTATGTCTTCCGCAAACTCATCCACGTCCTCGCCACCAAAGAACATCCGTTAGTCCTCTTTATCGATGACCTACAATGGGCTGACTCTTCATCACTAAGTCTGCTGAAGGTATTGATGACCGACCGGGATAGCAATCACTTGCTTTGTATCTGCGCATACCGTGACAATGAAGTGAGTGCGTCACACCCATTTATCATCACAGTCGGCGATATCCGGCAGGAAGGTGCACACATCCATACGATCTCCATCGGTAATCTGTCAAAGGATAATGTCAATGAACTGATCGCTGACGCGGTGAATGCTACTCCAGACAAGACAACACAACTCACTCAACTGGTCTATCAAAAGACAAGCGGTAACGCATTCTTCGTCAATCAGTTCCTGAAATCACTCTATCAGGAAAATCTGCTGTGGTTTAATTTTGATGCACTACAATGGGAATGGGATCTACCCAAAGCCACAGAGAAAAACATCACTGACAATGTGGTGGAACTCATGGCGGGTAAGATTAAAAAACTGCCGGAGGCCACACAAAAGCCACTCAAAACAGGCGCTTGTATAGGTAACAGTTTTGATCTCGGTACACTTAGCATCATTGAAGCCATTGAAGAAAATGACATCGTCAAAAGTCTTCATGAAGCATTGGCTGAAGGACTCATCGTTCCTTCAGCCAAGATGTACCGGTTTACGCATGACCGCATACAACAGGCTGTCTACTCCCTGATAGCCGAGACAGACCGTAATCATGCTCATCTGACAATCGGTCGCCTCTTGCTGGCCAACATTCCCGAAGAAAAAAGAGAAGCCCACCTGTTTGACATCGTCAATCAATGGAACTGGGGCAAAGACATCATCACGGATGCTGGAGAAAAAGAATTGTTGGCGAGCCTCAACCTTGAAGCGGGGCGAAAAGCAAAACAAAGCTCCGCATTTAAAGCAGCACTTGAATATTTCGAAACGGGGATCGCTTTATTGAAAGACGACCCGTGGAATGTCCAGTATGAATTGTGCCGCAACCTCCATACAGAAGCAACCGAGGCTGCATATCTCAATGGTGACTTTGCGACGATGGATAAATATTATCCGATCGTATTAAAGAATACCCGCCATCTGCTGGAGAAAGTAAAACCATACGAGATCAGGATCCTGGCGTATAAGGCAGAAAATAAATTGTTGGATGCCATCAAGACGGGTCTGGAATTGCTGAAGCAACTTGGAGAGGATTTTCCTTCTAAGCCGACTATGGTACATGTCATGGCTGATCTCATCAAGACGAAACTAAAACTGTCCGGCAAGAACAATGACAAACTGAAGGACCTGCCTCCGATGACTGATGAAACGAAGATGGCAGCGATGCGGATCATGGCGGATATTGCCTCATCGAGTTATTGGGCGACACCTACTTTGTTTCCGCTCGTCATCTTCAGAATGGTCAATCTGTCGCTTAAATACGGTAACACACCCATTTCTGCTTTCGCCTTCGCGACCTATGGTGTGATCATGTGTGGTGTACTCGGACAGATGCGAAACGGTTATGAGTTTGGAAAACTAGGGTTGATCCTCCTGGAAAAATATAACGCCAAAGAGTGGAAGACACAGATATACACGCCCATCTATGCATTGATTGTCAACTGGAATGAACATGTGCACAATACGCTACGTCCCCTGCAGGAGTCCTATCACATCGGGATGGAGACAGGCGCTATTGAGTTTGCTTGTATCAACACAAACATTTACTGCATTCACGCATACCTCAGTGGAAAACAATTGCCTCGTCTGGAAGAGGAGACCAAAGCCTATAGTGAAAGCTTTAACCAGTTTAAACAAGAGACCAATTTTAATTACAACGAAGTCTATCACCAGGGCATGCTCAATTTTATGGGCAGGTCTGCAGATCCTTTAGTCCTCACAGGAACTGCGTATGACGAAGAAAAAATGATGGCTCAGAACTTGTCAAGAAATGATAAGACAGGGACTTTCTTTATTCACTTCAACAAGCTCATCCTGGCCTGTCATTTCCATGAGTATGACAAGGCTGCTTTTCATGCTTCGGAATCAAGAAAACTGCTTGATGCGGTATTGGCCAAATTTGAAATTCCTAATCATCACCTATACGAAGCACTGGCACTACTCGCAAAATATGAATCTGCACTACCTGGTGACAAAAAAAGATACCTGCGCCGTGTGAAAGGTAACATGGGCAAATTAAAGACATGGGCAAAATTTGCTCCGCAGAACTATCTCCATAAATACCAATTGCTACAAGCAGAACTCTTGCGTGTTAAGGGTCAGTACAATGAAGCCAGGCCGATATATGATATGGCTATTGCAGGCGCTTCCAATAATGATTATATCCACGAGGAGGCCCTTGCCTACGAGCTCACCGGACGTTTTTATCTGCAACAAAAATCAGAAGACCTGGCCACTTTTTATCTCAAAGCTTCCTACAATGCATACCGAGAGTGGGGTGGGGAAGCCAAGTTGCACCAGATGGAACAACTCTATCCAAAATATGTATCGGGTGTCAACAGAAGTCAGGAAAATATCCTGGAATCAGGAACGATCAATGATACTTCTTCAATGGTTCATGGCAGTGTCCTGGATATCACTACGGTATTAAAAGCAGCTAATTCGATTTCGGGAGAGGTGGTGCTTTCAAATCTCCTGACTGTATTGATGGGCATCGTCATTGAAAATGCAGGAGCACAACGAGGGATATTATTACTTGAAAAGGAAGGACGATTGTTTATAGAAGCGATCAAAGACCTGGAGGAAAATTCCATTTCGTTACTTCAACATCAACCCATCGAAGAATTCAACGACATTGCCAAGACAGTGGTCACCTATGTACGCAGGACGAATGAAAGTGCAGTGATCAACAATGCTGCAACGGATATGCGCTACCAGATGGACAAGTATATTCAGGAAAGGAAGCCTAAGTCAATCATGAGCACGCCCATCCTGCACCAGGGCAAATTCATTGGTATCCTATATCTTGAAAACAATCTGACAACAGGAGCCTTTACACAGGCGCGTATCAATCTAATGACATTGTTGTCCGGCCAGATCGCTACATCTATTGAAAATGCTATGCTTTACAACAGCCTGGAGCGAAAAGTAGAAGAGCGCACGGCTGAGTTGGCGGAAGAGAAGAAAAAGTCTGATGATCTGTTGTTTAATATTCTACCGGCAGAAACGGCAGATGAGCTCAAGCGCGATGGACGCACGACACCACAGAAGTTTGAGAGCGTCACGGTATTGTTTACCGATTTTATTGGCTTTACCTCCAAGTCATCTTCCATGAGTCCGGAAGAAATTGTAACCACCATCGATACCTTTTTCAGTGCATTCGATTCGATCGTCAATAAATATAAGGTTGAAAAAATTAAAACGATAGGGGATGCTTACATGTGCGTTGGGGGGCTTCCTATTCCCAATTCTACCCACGCCACAGATACAGTGCTGGCTGCTATGGAAATCCTCGATTGGGTCAATACCCATAATAGGGAAAGACTTGATTCGGGCAGACCAGAGTTTTTGATTCGAATCGGTTTGCATTCCGGTCCGGTTGTTGCAGGAGTGGTGGGAAGTAAAAAATTCGCCTATGATATCTGGGGAGATACCGTCAATACAGCCAGCCGGATGGAAACCGGAAGTGAAGGAGGGAGAATCAATATCTCTGGGGATACCTATAAGCTTGTTTCACATAAAATGAATTGTAAGTACCGGGGTAAAATGCCAGCCAAGAATAAGGGCGAAATTGATATGTACTTTGTTGAATCATTGAAATCATAACACCACACCGAGGATGAGCATTGCAAATGACCAGACGCCAAAAACGGTTTGTGCAGAATGTCTGAAGAAAACAAACATCGGCTATGATGATGAAGGCAGATTTTTTATGCCGTATTTCAAGAGCATCAATCATGTTGAAGTAGGGTATTCCAAAATCATCTCTAACCCGATCACCATCGTGTTCGAATGGATCCTGGCTAAGTTTTATCAACTGAAGGATGGATGGATAGCGCTTGGTAAGTGGTTGTTTCCCAGACGGTCAAAGATTTATGGAAAACACATCGATAGCTGGCTGGTGGGCAAGATCATCTTTGAAGCAAATGGGGCTGAAGAAATCCCGATTCACCACTTACCGCTCGAATTTTGGGGTCGGACAAAACTTGGTCAATGGCGTAAATTGAGTGAAGGGCATTCGGAGCCTGATGGTACGTTCCGGCTTCCCTTTGAATTGCGATGTGCCAGAAGGTTTGGCATCAGTTCCTTACGATTCGAAGTTAGCCAAATTTCGCACATCTATTATTCAGGAACAGAAGCCACAACGGTCCTCACTATTTTTCATAAAATCAAAATCGCTAAAAGTGACCTGATCGGAATGGAATACAATCTCCGGACGATCCCGCTATGTTTTTGGGAGTATCGCCAGGATGTAAAGATGGCTAGGGTAGTGATCACGGAACACGGTAAAGATGCTCCGCAGCAATATACAGAAGCGCGTATTGAGGCTATCAATGAGCAGATGATTCCGGTCGAATTGACCAAGGTCAAACACCTCGAACAAATTAAGCTTGATCCTGACTCCATCACCCTTGCTGAGATACAAGCTGATTATCCTGAGAATCTTACGATGTGTATTGAAAAGAAACTACCAGGGTATACCCGGGGAGATGATTGGTTTGGTGAGCGTATGATGAATGGAATGAACAGGGGATTGTTTCTGCCAGACCAAGAAGAACAAGGGGTATACTGGATGAAATATTTTGGAAAGCAAAATTATGATTCCAATGAAGAGTATGCCTTTCCGGATGCGTTGATGAAGTTCAGATTAAAGCCGGATGGTTTGCCTACGCCTGTCATGATCAAACTCAGAGGTCCACTCAATGCGATCAATAGAGATCCATGGCAGGAAAGGGAATTTACACCGGCAGATGGGGAGTTGTGGCAGCAAGCTAAGCGTGTAGCTCGTGTCAATGGAGGCCTGTGTACAGAGGTAGATGAGCACTTCGCCGGCACACATGCCAATCTGGAACAGTATGCCATCGCTGCATACAGGAATCTACGATTGAGCCCGCTTGCAACATTGCTCTTTCCACATCTCAAAGAAGTGGTATTGATCAATCATACCGCGGATGGTATTCTTTTGCATCAGTATCTTCCTTCAGCGACTGCTTATACGTATGATGGTATAGTGGCCAGGGTCGCAGATATCATGGGGGTCATGGACTGGAAAAGCTGGACGACTATGACACCACTTAGTGAAGCGCATAATTATGCAAAAGCTGAACAACTGTTCTGGGATATCACAACACAGTATGTAGACTACTTTATTGAAAGATATCTGGATGACATCAGAAAGTATTGGCATGAAGTTTATTGTTTTTCCGAAGATCTGGTCAATCATAGTGTACCGGTATTTCTATCGGATATAGATCTTTCCCATTTTGAACCCAGAGAGAAGGCCAGGTATATGGATATGAAGGAATATCTGGCGGCACAGTTTTGTTTCGATTACAACTTGCCGAGACAGCATCGAGAGGGTCAATTGAAAGCAGTATCTCCATTGACACTGACGAGTGCGCTATTACCTGAAAATGAAAAAGAAGAAATAGCAAATTTGAAGAAGGCTTGTTCGTATATGATTTTTGTCGCCACTTTTTTACATACCTGGGCGAATGAACATCAAAATGAGGACATCGGAGAGGTCTTGTACAATTGTCTCGGCTTGAGATATGGAGACAAGGAATCAGGTGTATTATCACCGGAAGATGATTTGAGTATCGCTCCTGATCTCACGCGGAGTACACAGATGATGTGGTTTAGCAACCTTCTATCGCGCACTGAATATGGTTTTATCACACGCAATGAAGAGCGTGATATCAACCCCTATTTTGGTGAATTGCTTCTTTCGAAAAAGGAGGAATTTGCTGCGCTGGATGTGATTGTAGAAAATATTGAATCAAGGACAAATATTTAACAAGGCCTCCTATAATACTTCACCTATGACAAAGCGAACCTCGATCGGATCTTTCATCTGGTATATGATCAAATCGGCCTGGGATAAAATGATGCTCTGGTTTATTTCAAAAATGTTTGCCTGGGCACTGGTCATCACGCTGAGTATTCCTCATCGTTACCGGATGAGCCACAACAATGGGGTTGCTGCAAAAGGCAAGGTGCGCATTGTGGATCATCCTGAATTTCCTCCGCATGATTTTTTTGAACCCGGCAGGACTTTTCCGGCGAGAGTACGCCACGCTTCAGCTACTTTTCTGGATGATGCGATGAATTGTATCCGAAGCTTATCCGTTAAATTTTCGGAGCACCACATGGAAAGTCCTTTCGACATGGAGATGAATACCGGCCCGATCAACCTTTTCTGGTCAGCAAGAAGTTTCTTACAGTTTGCCAAACTCCGAAAACAAAAATGGGGTGTCGAGTATCACGATTACTATCGTAAATATCCACAGGGTCTAGAAGGTGCTAAAGTATCACTCCGCAGGAATCCAACTTCATTTCACAATCTTCGATATCACAGCCTCACACCTTATCTCTTCTTTGGCAAGGATGGGATAAAACGATATGCTAAATACAGAGCGATGCCTTTTGACAAAGAACCTGAAACCGGCATCACCACTGACCTCAGCGACTGGGACACCTGCAATCAGCGTATATTTCCAAATGAAACCCGATCCAGGAATTACCTCAAGGATGAATACAAACATCGAATCGAGAAAGAGGGAGCGAAGTACATGATGCAAATCCAAACCCGTATCGCTGCAGATGATGACAGTCCGGAGATATTCAACAACCAGATCCCCTGGGACGAGAAAATATTTCCCTGGCAGGATCTCGCCGTGATTGAAATAGAGGAAGTGCTGAGTTGGAAGGATACGCTCATGACCAGTTTCTCCCTCAACAACATGCCAAAATCCCTTGGGTTCATTCCTGCAAAATCTATTTATGATTACAATTCCCTCAACTATATGCGCTCGCATTCAGAGGTGGCCAGGAAGGCTCGTATTTTTTCATACAAACTCTTCGGTTATCCACCGGAGATCCCTTATGACAACAACAGGAATGTGTCAGAGTGGTCGGGGGAGGAATAATGGTTCGACTACGCTCACCAACCGGAGAATAATCATGGTTCGACTACCTTTAGACTTGCGCTCAGCACGAATAAACAAGTAAAAGTTTGTAGAATGGTCCGGAGAAAGATTTTACAATTTGAAATAAGGAATAATCAATAACCAAGGAAAAGTGAAAAGGAACTGTCCGGATACAGACCCAAAAAATCAAAAAATAAGAAAAACAAAGTTGGGCTAAGAAAAAACAAAGTTGGGCGTCCGTACGGACGTCCGCGTACGACAAATCAAAAGAAACATCATCAGGTAATAGTCACGTTAGCCGTTTTCAACGGCACGAAAAAAACCATCTGTCACATTGAATACTTAAACTCCCTCACCAACCGGGTCCCTGAGCTTTGTTGAGAGTATGACATTTAAAATTCGACCGGGTCCCTGCGCTTTATTGAGGGTATGATATCTAAAAATCATCCGGGTCCCTGCGCTTTATTGAGGGTATGATATCTAAAAATCATCCGGGTCCCTGCGCTTGCCGAAGGGTACAATGCGAAGACACTCT
>JBBRDL010000150.1:0-8397 GCA_038203965.1 Chitinophagales bacterium
GATCGTCTTGTGATTGAAGATATACGCTCCGATACCAAGATAAAAAAACTCTACATCAGGTATACTGTACTGTTGATGTTGGATGATGGTCTTACGTATGAACAAGTTAGCAGGTTTTTAGGATTAAGTTCAAAAACAGTACAACGGGTGGTTGAACTATTTGAGCAATCAGGCATTGACGGAGTGTCAACACTACATTACAAAGGTCGATCTTCCCTATTGAACGAAAAACAAGAGCAAATACTCAGGAAAGAACTGAGGGGGTCACTATATAAAGACACGAAGGAGATTCAAATCTTCATTCAACGTCGATTTAAGGTTTGTATGACCCGGAGTGCCATTTCGATAATGCTAAGTCGAATTGGCTTTGTGTACAAGAAAACAAAGATATTGCCTGGCAAGGCAAATGGGGAGGATCAGAAACAATTCGTTTTAAAGCTTGAACGATTAAAATCAAGACTACCTAAGGATGAAACCCTTTATTTTATTGATGGTGTGCACCCTACCTATAATACACGGGCTGCATATGGTTGGATAGAAAAAGGTCAAGATTATAACATGCCGTCGAATACAGGACGTCAGAGATTAAATATTAATGGGGCAATGAATGGACAAGATCCGACCGACATTGTAGTGGATTTCGCAGACATGATAAATGCTCAAAGTACAATCAGATTATTCGAAAAAATAGAATTGAAAAATCCGTTTAAGAAGAAAATCTATGTCATCGGAGATAATGCAAGATACTACAATTCAAAATTGTTAAAAGAATGGTTGAGCAAGCATCCGAGAATAAAATATTTGCCATTACCTCCGTATTCGCCGAATTTAAACCTAATTGAACGACTTTGGGGTTTTATGTATCGAGAACGAATAAATAATTTCTATTTTGATACCTATGACAAGTTTCGCAAATCAATAATTGACTTTTTCAACAATATCAGAGAATGGAAAGAGGAATTGAATAGTCTAATCACATGGAAATTTCCAATTGTCCAGTGGTGATTAGGTGGACATTTCATAATGAAATGGGTATACATCTTTTATATTAAACCAGATCAGCTGAGCCTTTGTTTTACCAATTTCTCCCCAATCCTGGAAAATAAGTGTAACCATTGTAGAATCATCCAGATACTCAAGGAATTGAGGTTGGCCAAAAGAGAAGACGTTTACAGAATCGCTCGTTTCATATAAAATAGATCCAACGGGTAACGAATCTACAAGATTATGTTTTTCATTCAAAACATAAAAATCCACTCCATATCCAATTGATCCATTGCTTTGCTTCCCAGTTAGCTCTGCAACAAAATACATTGAATCTACCTCAACTGCATAGTGATTAAGATACGACGGTATAATAAAATCAATGCTATCCTGACCTATAATCGTCTGTTCAAGTTCTCCGGATTCATAATCAAATACCTTCCGAACAAAGTTGGATTTCCCTCCTCCCGTATTCCAGTAAGCGAAACCTGTATTTAAATAAGGCCCATGGCGTTTAATTCCTGCCATTTCTAGACCCCCATCAGGGCGAACAAACAGATTTTTATAATGATCCTGAAGTCCACCGTTATAATAAGTGCTATAATTTTGCCAAAGAATTTCTCCAGTACGAATATTCAAACGCTCCAAAATATACCCATAAAATTCTGCCCTATGATTTGTACAGTAATTAGATAAAAACAAGTCATCGTTGAATCTAACACTTTGATGTGGTTTTACAACTGTATACTTATTTATATCAGGTTGATTTCCAATTTCATAAAACGAAGTATCATACACAAGATGTTCCCAAAGTGGTTGAGCTTCAACAAATGAAATCACTACTGGATCTGATTGAGCCATCAGATAACTACAATTTATAAATGCAAAATAAGCAGAGAATATGAGAGTTTTGTTCATTGGTATATTATTTGCTTGAAATATATTAAAAAGTTAAGGAAATCGAACTTGTCAAATAGATATACCCAGACTATCACTAATCATAAATATCTAATTTAAATAATTTGATTTTCCTAACACAATATTTGCGATTATATTAATTTAATCATTCATCTGGACAACTGTAACTACAAGCCGTTTCCCGTATACATCTTGACAATAGCATATTGCCAGGGAAAGAAGGTGGATTATCACAACTTGGAGGATAGGCAGGAGCATTCAAAGTTTCGATATATAATGCGCCCAAAGAATTTCTGCAGACTCTTGTATGTCTTTCACAACAATCTGACCCACAAGCTATTTTCATATAACTAGCATACCCATTGCTAAACTCTATAATACATCTCTTATAACAGCTTGCCTTTATAAATATAATATTGAAAAATAGCCCTTGCAAGCAGGGGTATGTTCCTACAGGCACATAGCTTGCTATGATATTCGCTTGTATCTGATTATAAATGGCCAGTTCAAAGTTCTCAACAAAAGCATTAAAAGAGGCAGCACCTGTTACATACGCTCCATTAAGTGCAGTAGAAAATGCAGAACAATTATGAGAAAGAACTTGAAAATCACCCATTGTATAATCAAATAAACCTCCAGCCGAACACTCATATTTTTTATAAACAATAGTAAAAGTACATCCAGAATATGCAGGCAGTGTAATTACCATTGTGTCGATGTATTCAACATCATTACAACCGAATCCAATATCAATTGATCCAGGAACGCAACTCTCTCCAAGTAATTGAATTAAGTCTTTTGTTGAAAGTGCATCAACCTCGCCATCCCTGAAAGTAATGCTAGGGGCAATATTTTCTAATAGGGGGGGGGGGATAATGAATCCTCTTTGCAACCAAAAGTTGCAAGAATGAATACGCCAAAGCAAAGAAACATTTTTGCACTTGAAGTATTAAAATAGTTTTGATTAAAAGAAAAATTTAAATACTTTTTCATTTGAATAAGATTTTGAAATTAAGAAATATGTAATTGATAAGAATTAACAAGAACCTTGTCCCAAGGCCCAATCAAATCATATGAATTAGTAAAATCTATAGTATCCTAATTCTAATCAATTGATTGTTTTTCTTAATAATCTTACCTTTTCAATACCTAAAAAAGTCACCTCAAATTATATTTAACACTACCTTGAAGTCCAAATAAAACTGCTTAATCAAATACCACAATTTCCATGAGAAAGGGACTTAAAGATATCACATTTCACTTTCACATTCCCCCTATTCATTTGCTAAAAATAATACGAATATTCGTAAAAACAATAATTTCCAGGAAAAAATTACATTGTGTTACTAATTCTAGATACTACTGCATCAGATGGAAAAAGTCTCCAGATCAAAATCTTCAATCACTCGTGCATAGGCCTTTTCTACCTTAGAAAAATGTGCTTGTCGATCATATCCTTTATCCTGCTATCATGCGTGACGACGATCAGGTTTGCTTTTGATTCGTTGGCGACTTGCAGGAGGAGCTCAATCATTAGTTGGCAATTCAGATCATCAAGTGCGGAGGATGGTTCGTCGGCGAGGATGACATCTGGTTTGTTGATCAATGCGCGAGCGATGGCGAGTCGTTGTTGCTCACCTATACTCATGGCGTGTGTTTTTTTACTTGCGTTTTGAGCTATCGCCAATTGTTCCATGAGTGAAAGGGCGTGGTTTTTATCCGTTTTATTTCCCGATAGATTTTGAGTCAGTAAGAGATTTTCAATCGCAGTCAGTGATCTCACAAAATGAGGCTTCTGAAAAATGATGCCGATATGCTTTCCACGAAATGTATCCAACGCATGTCCTCTCAATGCATGCACAGCCGTACCACCTATTGTAATCTCACCTCCTGCTGGTGACAGTATGCCTCCAAGCAGATGAAGCAGGGTGGTTTTGCCTGTGCCTGAAGGGCCCAGGATAAGTGCATGTTCATTTTTATGGCAATTGACATCGGGATAGCTCACAGCGGGCTGTCCCGGATAGGCGTATGTTAAACTGGACGTACTGATCATAATTCGATGATAAAACTAAACAACCAAAGCGAATCAACAGGAGCGCATAGCTTTTAGTTGTGATGAAATGTTACTGAATCAACATGGCAGCACCGAAGACCCCTGCGCTATCTCCTAGCGCAGGACGTACAATAGGTGTGGTCAGAATAGGGTTGAAAATATTTTTTGACACTTCTTCCCTACCCTCTGTATACAGAAAATCAATATTTCCCAATCCGCCTCCCAGGATGATGACATCCGGGTCAAGCACGTTGATGATTTGCCCCAGCGCTTTTCCGAAGAAAAAAATAAGTCTTTCTTTTACTTCTGCTGATACCGGATCATTTGTATCTGTGAGTATGTCTTGCAGTTTTCGCTCGAAGCCTGTTTGTTTTAGATAATAGCGTTGCAAGGCTGTGCCGGAAATAATGGTTTCAACACATCCATGTCTGCCGCAATAACAATCTTCACCTGACGCATCGAGGAACATATGGCCCCACTCGCCACCAATACCATGACGGCCAGCGATGAGCTTTCCGTCAACGACTACTCCACCTCCAACACCAGTGCCCATGATCACGCCAAACACAATCTTTGCATCTGGAAAATCACGTGCAACAACCCCAAGGTGATATTCGGCGAGTGCAAAACAATTTGCATCATTGGCGATCGCAATTTTCACCCCGAGTAATTTTTCAAGGTCTTTGTCAAGAGGTTTATCATTGAGACAAAGTGTATTGCTATTTTTTAATAATCCTGTTTGCGGATCAAGGGTGCCTGGCGTACCAAAACCAATTGCTTCGGGTTGTTGCCCAGTGACTTCAATCAAATGATTGATAAGTGATTTTATTCTGTTGAGGACGTGCTCGTATCCGCCTGATCCTTCGGTATCGATGCGATGACGAGCTATGACGCTGTCAGGGTGACGGCTGGTCATGACCACGCCTTCTATCTTGGTACCTCCTATGTCAACTCCCCAGTACATGTGTGAGAAGTGTAAGAAAGTAAGAGAGTAAGACGGTAAGAGGAATGTGTTTTTGATTATTGTTCATTGATTCAATTTATGTCATTGAATATTTCCTTTATTGTACTTCTGCTACATTATTGCATGACTGTAGAATCTATGCTACGCCATAATTCACCTCTTACACCTCTCACTG
Source organism: Chitinophagales bacterium (assembly GCA_038203965.1). GTDB lineage: Bacteria > Bacteroidota > Bacteroidia > Chitinophagales > Saprospiraceae > Opimibacter. The sequence goes on from JBBRDL010000150.1 coordinate 5,095, forward strand.
TCTCACTGTCTTGCACCTCTCACTCTATCACTGTCTCACTTTCTTACACCTCTCACTCTCTCACTGTCTTACTCTCTTACATGCGGAGCTCTTCGAGAGCTGCGGTGAGGCTGCGCTCGATACCATCGCCGGTCCATTGTGGGGCTCCGGGGATAGCTGTAGTCATCATGATTTGTTCTTTGGATTTTCCGGATTTGATTTCACTTGCTACAAACTCAAGTAAAGCGGTAAGATAATCAGCAAAGGCAGCAAGATCATTTTTTGTTCCGGTCACCTCTAAGCCTTCGCGAGCGTGGCCAAAAATAAAAAGTGCTTCATTGTCAAAATAGGATTGCATCTGATGGAGGATTTCAATCCAGTTTTCGATCGAAGCACCCGTACTCTTATCGATGTATGGAAAGCGGCGATTGAAAACGAGATCACCGCAATGAACGACATTTGCATTTTGAAAATGGATGATGCTGTCGCCGTTGGTATGAGCCGGACCCCAGTACTGCATATCAATCATTTCATCCCCTACTTTTTGTTGCCACTGATCCTTGAAGGTCATATCCGGAAAAAGCTGATCAGCGACCGTATTACTTTTCTGCGCGGCAGCCAATTGATTGGTCTTCGAATTTTCATGCGCGAGGATATTCTTCGCGATGCCTTTAAAGGCTATGTTGCCGGAAGTGTGGTCGCCATGGTGATGGGTGTTGATGAGATACTGCACCGGGCCATCCTGTTGTTTTCTGATTTCGCCTAGCAGATTTTGTGATTGTTCTTTCCATTGCGAATCCACCACGACGATTCCATCCGGCTGGATGAGCCAGCCGATGGTCCCTCCCTTTTCTGTAAAGTAGCCGACATTACGGCGGAGGAGTTTCATTTGAAAAGCAGGGATATTTACCATAGAGGTCCAGGATGGAAGGGCTGACAAAGCAACGGCGAAACTACCTGATTGAACGAAAGACCTTCTTTTCATAATTATTGTACTTTTATTGCTTCGGCATTATTTTTCAAAAGTACAAAACAACTGGTTAAGGCTTCATCACTGGCTGGGATGAGGAGGCAGTGCGAGTGATCAGTTCGATGAACAAAACACATCGATGGACACCCGCCAAAACAAATGGATTACCCGTAAAGGCAATGTTTACATTACCGGTCAAATTTGTGTTAAAATAATCGTCATCTTCTAAAACGCCATTATGAAGATTACCATCCTATTTACGTTGTTGTGTATTGCTTCTATCAATTCTATAAGCGCTCAGTAAGACACTACTCATGTCAAGCCAGTAGAGCAGATGCCTTCATTTCCTGGAGGTATCGAGCAGATGTACAAATTTCTTTATTCAGAAATACGCTACCCAGCGGAAGCCAGGAGGTTCAACATATCTGGCCAAGTATTTACACAATTTGTAGTCAATGGTGATGGTAAGATTGAGGATATAAAAATGATCCGCGGACTGGGCTATGGATGTGATGAAGAAGCCATTCGTGTCATTACGGTCATGCAGAAAAATTATACATGGAATCCAGGCTTGCATAATGGGAAACCTGTACCTGTGACGTATACCTTGCCTTTAAAATTTGTCGCACGTTAGCAACCTTGAATTAGCGTTATTGCGGAGTGTCTGGCGTTATCACTTCAAAACTATGGGTCAGCCGGGCTACCTGATCAATCATTTTACTCACGGTGCAGTATTTTTCAAGGGACATGGAAATGGCTTTTTCTGCTTTTTCAGGTTGAATATGACCGTATAGTTTGTAATGAAGGTGGATATGCGTGAAGATCTTGGGTATCTGATCCTCTGCTCTGAAGCCTTCCGTCTCGATTTCAATGTGTTCGAGAGGCTGGCGCATTTTTTTTAACAATTCGACTACATCTATAGCCGTGCAGCCCGCCTGGCTCATCAAAAGGAGTTCCGTGGGTGATGGAGCGGAGTCCTCACCGCCGATATTCCTGCTTCCTTCAATGTTTAAGCTATGTCCACGCTCATTGGTGGCCTCAAAAAGGACTGCCCGGTTGCTTCTCTTCAGGTATATTTTCATGCTGCTTCGTCTTTTATTTGCATAGTTAATACTTTGAAATTGGTCAGTTTCAAATATCTTTGCCTTCTTAATTCGTATTTTTTCATAAAATAATCAGTTTATGTGGGTTTTAGCTGTTTTAGGTGCACATTGGTACCTGTCGCTGTTTACACAGACCTTTTTCAACCATAGATATGCCGCTCATCGCATGTTTACCATGAATAAGGGTGTGGAAAAATTATTTTATGTGCTGTCCTTTGTTTTTCAAGGCGCTTCATACCTGAGTCCAAGGGCATATGCGATCATGCACAGAATGCATCATGCATACGCGGACACCGAATTAGATCCACACTCTCCAAAATATGATGCTAACCTGTTTGCGATGATGTGGCGTACCAGGAATACCTATCTGAATATCTTTGAGCGAACAGTGGAGGTAGATCCAATATTTACAAAAGATTTACCTGATTGGGATAAGTTTGACCGCTTTGCTTCCAATGGGTATGTGCGCCTTCTCTGGGTCGCTATTTATGTGCTAATCTATTTTGCCCTTGATGCACCATGGTGGTTATATCCATTGATCCTCATTCATGCTGTGATGGGCCCTTTTCATGGCGTGATTATCAATTGGTTTGCTCATAGCCTTGGATATATCAATTTTAAAATGAAAGATACCTCGCGTAATCTTTTCCCTGTCGACATCCTCATGCTTGGCGAAGGTTTGCATAACAACCATCACAAATATGGTGCCCGTGCAAATTTTGCTGTGAAAAAATATGAGTTTGATCCAGTCTATCCTATTATTAAAGTCTTGGATAAGGTCAATGTGATCAAGATAAGGAAAGTGGTAGTGGAGTAAAAGCAAGGAGCAGGGAGCAGGGAGCAAGGAACAGGGAGCAGGGAGCAGGGAGCAGGGAGCAAGGAGCAGGGAGCAAGGAGCAGGGAACAAGGAGCAAGGAGCAGTGGAAATTTTCAACTAGCCGCGTGAACTATTAACCCCGGGGTTTTCGGAGCCATGTTGCTGAAAGCAACGATGTGGAGAAACACAGGGGAGACAGATTTTGTAAAAAAATCTGGACGGGGCAGGGGGCAGGGAGCAGGGAGCAGGGAACAAGGAACAAGGAACAAGGAACAAGGAACAAGGAACAAGGAGCAAGGAGCAAGGAGCAAGGAGCAAGGAGCAGTGGAAATTTTCAACTAGCCGCGTGAACTATTAACCCCGGGGTTTTCGGAGCCATGTTGCTGAAAGCAACGATGTGGAGAAACACAGGGGAGACAGATTTTGTAAAAAAA
>JBBRDL010000151.1:0-8369 GCA_038203965.1 Chitinophagales bacterium
TCAGCACAAGTAAACGTATAAGCACATCAACACATCAACCAATCAACACATCAACTTATCAACTAATCAACACATCAACCCCTAACCTCCTTACCCGATATGTACATTCTAGGCCTTAACGCCTACCACGCCGATTCCTCCGCTGCTCTCCTCAAAGATGGTGTCCTGATTGCCGCCATCGAAGAAGAACGGTTTCTCCGTGTAAAACACTGGGCAGGTTTTCCGGCTGAAGCTATAAAGTTTTGTCTGCGCGATGCAGGCATTACGCTTGACCAGGTAGATCATATTGCTATAGGCAGAGACCCCAAAGCAAAATTTTTAAAGAAGATATGGTTTGCAGCATCACATCCACAGATTGGGTTGAATGCTTTTCGCAACCGAATCCTTAATGCCAAACAAATAGCTTCTATTGCTAAAGAGTTTACAATACACTTTCCTCACATCAGTGAGGAAAGTGTGAATCGAAAGCTATATAATGTCGAACACCATCGGGCTCATCTGGCCTCCGCTTTTTTTGCATCCCCTTTTGATGATGCTGCATTGTTATCCATTGACGGAAGCGGTGACTTTACAACCACCATGTTAGGCATAGGGCATGATCGTACGATGAGGATCATTGATTCAATTGATTTCCCTCATTCGATTGGTGTTTTTTATTCTGCCTTTACTCAATATCTTGGTTTCCCACATTATGGGGATGAATACAAGGTGATGGGACTAGCACCCTATGGCAAGCCGCTCTATGTGGACAGGCTAAAACAAATAGTAAAATTGAAGGATGATGGTTTGTTTAGTCTGGATCTATCCTATTTTAATGTCACCCATGGAAATGTGATTTCCTATGGAGATGATCATATCCCGGTGGTCAATAAGTTATATAGTGCAAAGCTCGCAGAAGCCTTCGGACCTGAACGTAAAAGTAATGAAGAACTCACGCAGTACCATAAAAACATAGCTTCTTCCGTGCAGGCATATACCGAGCAGATCATATTTCATTTGTTGACAGGACTCCACGATCGGATCAAACTTCCATCAGTATGTATCGCCGGAGGGGTAGCGCAAAATTCTGTTGCCAACGGAAAAATCACACGCAATACACCTTTCAAACAGGTATATATTCCCAGTGCCGGTCATGATGCAGGTATCTCCATGGGTGCTGCGTTGTATGTCTATAATCAACATTTGGGAAGACGACGTGTGCCCTCCATCCGCAGTGCCTACACAGGTAGTAAATATTCAAATGAGGACATTGAAAAGTTGTTATCTACCGAAGGGGTTGCTCATAAACGATATGATGATGACAAACTTTTTGACATCGTTTCAGATTCACTGATCCATGGAGGTGTAGTTGGTTGGTTTAACGGTCGGGCTGAGTTTGGCCCAAGAGCCTTAGGGGGCCGATCCATTCTGGCCGATCCCAGAAGACAGGATGCAAAAGAATTACTCAATGCTAAAGTGAAACGGCGGGAGAGTTTCCGTCCTTTCGCTCCTTCCATCCTGGCAGAGCATGTTCAGGAATATTTTGAAGTAAACGATGCAGTACCTTTTATGGAAAAGGTCTTTCCAATTCGTAAAGACAAGCAGCATCTCATTCCTGCGGTCACGCATGTCGATGGCACCGGTAGGTTGCAGTCTGTCGAGAAAGATGTCAATCCAAGATATTATAATCTGATACAGGCATTTTATAAAAAGACGGGTGTGCCTATATTGCTCAATACCTCGTTTAACGAGAACGAACCCATTGTCAATACCCCCATGGAAGCCCTCGATTGTTTCAGACGTACCCAAATGGATATCCTCGTATTAGAAAATATTATTGTCGAACGCCATCAACTTAGCTGAAGTCATGTTTTCTCTTCCAGCAGGTGAGCCATATCCACTCGTTACTATTATAACAGCCGCCTATAATAGTGAAAGGACCATCCGTGACACCTTGACCAGCGTGGCCACGCAGGATTATCCGCGCATCGAACATGTCATCGTGGACGGCGATTCAAAGGACAACACGCTATCCATCGTACATGAATATCCACATGTGTCAAGGATCATATCCGAAAAAGATAAGGGTATCTATGATGCGATGAATAAAGGAATCATTTTTTCAGCGGGCGATATCATCGGCATCCTCAATTCTGATGACTTCTATGTGTCTGACGAAGTGATCAGCAAAGTAGTGGAACGCATGCTCTCAGAGGAATCAGATGCTTTGTACGGTGACCTTGTGTATGTACATCCGGAGCAAACCCGAAAAATAGTAAGGACATGGATCGCCGGAAAGTTTAACCCCCGCAAATTTTTATTTGGCTGGATGCCACCACACCCAACCTTTTTTGTGCGCCGACATGTGTATGAAAAGTTTGGTGCCTTTAATATCACTCTCCGATCCGCAGCAGATTATGAACTCATGTTGCGATTACTGTTCAAAGAGAAGATCACAGTGAGTTATCTCCCCGAGGTCCTTGTCAAGATGAGAGCAGGCGGTATGAGCAATGTATCCCTCAACAACCGGATCAAAGCAAATCTCGAAGACCGGAAAGCGTGGCGCGTCAATCATTTACAACCCTATTTTTATACGACCCTGTTAAAGCCCCTCAGGAAATTGTTACAATTTGTACGCAAACCTAATTCTGTTATATGAAGAAAGCATTGATCACTGGCGTTACAGGCCAGGATGGAGCTTACCTCTCTGAGTTTCTTCTTAAAAAGGGATATATCGTGCATGGGATTAAAAGGAGAAGCTCTCTTTTTAATACTTCCAGGATAGATCACTTGTATCAGGATCCACATGTCGACAATCGCAATTTCATCCTGCACTACGGAGACCTCACGGATGCAACTAATATCATACGCATCATCCAAGAGGTGCAGCCGGATGAGATATACAACCTCGGCGCTATGTCTCATGTCAAAGTAAGTTTTGAACAACCGGAATATTCAGCGGATGTGGATGGTATCGGAACATTACGAATTCTCGAAGCGGTAAGGATACTTGGCCTCACCGACAAGACAAGAATCTACCAGGCATCTACCTCCGAGTTGTATGGCAAGGTGCAGGAAATACCTCAGACCGAAAAAACACCTTTTTATCCAAGGTCTCCGTATGGTGTCGCTAAGTTATACGCCTATTGGATTACGGTCAATTACCGTGAAGCGTATAATATGTTTGCCTGCAACGGTATCCTGTTTAACCACGAAAGCCCGATGCGCGGTGAAACATTTGTCACCCGTAAAATCACACGAGCTGCAGCCAAGATTGCACTGGGCATGCAGGATGTTTTGTATATCGGTAATCTGGATGCCAAAAGAGACTGGGGCCACGCCAGAGATTACGTCGAAGTAATGTGGAAGATATTACAATATCACACGGCTGAAGATTGGGTCATCGCCACCGGCGTAGCAACGTCTGTGCGTGATTTTGTGCGTATGGCTTTTAAAGTAGTGGGCATCACGCTTGAATTTAAAGGCAGTGGAGCCGATGAGACCGGGTTTATAGAGACAATAGATACGGATCTTTTTTTCCTTGTCTCCGCCAGATCATGCCACCTTTCAGTGGGTGATGTATTAGTGAGGGTAGACCAACATTATTTCAGACCGACAGAAGTCGATTTGCTCGTAGGCGATGCAACCAAAGCAAACGTGAAACTCGATTGGATGCCGAAGCATGATGTTTCTTCTTTGTGCAGAGAGATGATGTTATCGGATATCAGCTTGTTTCAACGTATTGCCTTGCTGAAGAGAGAGGGGTTTGATATTACAAATGAGTATGAGTAATGATGTCGTTTTGCCCCTAAATTCCCCCGCACCACCTCCATGGCGGGATCAACGTTGCACTGCGACCTGAAGGGGACTTTAATAAGATTTAAGTAATCCTGAATCTTCAGAAAGGGACTTCGAGGATTGTATTTCAGAGATTATGTTTTTTATATCAGACAGCACTTTTTCAATGTTGTTAAAGATTTCATCGTTTGTAAATCGAATGACAAGTAACCCAAGACTTGTTAAATTGGCGCAAACTTCACTCCATGCAAAAATCATCTAAAATCTACATCGCCGGCCACACCGGCATGGTGGGTTCAGCCATCTACCGCAATCTTACTGCCGCCGGATATACCAATATCATCGGCCGCTCTTCTGCTGAACTGGACCTTCGTTTTCAGGAAAAGGTCATTCATTATTTTGAGCGGGAACGACCTGCGTATGTTTTTCTTGCAGCAGCCAAAGTAGGTGGTATACTCGCCAACAATCAATATCGTGCAGAGTTTCTTTATGATAACCTGATGATCCAAGCCAATATCATTCACGCTTCTTTTCTCACAGGGGTAGAAAAACTTTTATTCCTTGGTTCTTCATGCATCTATCCAAAAAATGCCCCGCAACCACTGAAAGAGGAATATTTGCTGACCGGATTGCTGGAGGAAACGAATGAACCATACGCCATTGCTAAAATCGCCGGCATAAAAATGTGTGAAGCCTATCGCAGTCAGTATAGCTGCAATTTTATCTCCGCGATGCCCACCAATCTGTACGGACCCAATGACAATTATGATCTTCAGGGATCCCATGTATTGCCTGCTTTGATTCGCAAGTTTCATGAGGCAAAGAAAAACGGAAGCCCTGAGGTAATGATCTGGGGTTCGGGTACACCACTCAGAGAGTTTATGCACGTCGATGACCTGGGCGCCGCCTCCGTTTTTTTAATGAAGACGTATAATGAAGCTGGTTTTATCAATGTCGGTTCAGGTGATGAGATTTCAATCCTTGACCTCGCAAAATTGGTAAAGAAAATCGTAGGCTACGAAGGCACGATCATCCATGATATATCTAAACCGGATGGTACTCCACGCAAACTGATGGACAACACACGACTGACCCAGCTCGGATGGAAATCCACTATCACCCTTGAGGATGGCATCCGCAGTGTCTATGGCCAACTCACTAATAAAGATTGGTTTTAATTGCTGTACAATATTTCTGTCACATTGATTATACTAGTAGATACAGTGTTTAGCGATGTGCCCTGCGGGCCATCTGTTTAGCGTATGGTGTCTTGCGACACCACTGTTTAGAGCGGTTAGAAAAAAAATTATTTCTAAACGCTCTAAACTTAAGCACCGAACAGGTGCTTAAACTAAACTTTCTAAACACTGTGCCCTCTAAACAAATCTGTCGACCCTCAATAAACCTATAAACACATAAACCTCAAACCCCGTTTATACTGGCGGCGATGCTTCGGCTTCACTCAGCACATGAAACGCCATCCAGCGGTAACATCTTAGATAAGCCCCTAACCTCCTAACCTCCTAAGCTTTTCAAATGTGCGGCATAGCCGGAATACTTCATCTCAGAGATAACAACAGACAGACGACAGCGATACAGTCTATGACTGACCGTATAGCGCATCGTGGACCTGATGCGGAAGGGATCTATGCAGATCATCGGATAGCCCTTGGCCACCGGCGACTAGCTATTATAGATTTGCATGAAAGCGCTAACCAGCCGATGTGGGATCACACAGGAAGGTATGTGCTGATCTACAATGGTGAAATCTATAATTACAAGGAAGTTAAAGCACAACTCCCTGCGTATCCATTTAAAACACAATCTGATTCTGAAGTCATTTTGGCAGCTTATGCTACCTGGGGTGTGCAATGTCTTGAAAGGTTCAATGGCATGTTTGCTTTTGCGATCTGGGATGCTACAGAAGAGGTATTATTTATGGCCAGAGACAGACTCGGTAAAAAGCCATTTTATTATCATTTGTCTGCTGACCATTTTGTTTTTGGTTCCGAAGTAAGGAGTGTACTTGCTTCAGGACTTGTGCCACGACAACTGGAAGATGCATGGTTGACAGAATATCTTTTGTACCAGGCAGCTATGAATGACCATACGTTGGCCCGTGGTATACTGCGTCTTCAGGCAGGGCATTACGCCATCATCAAAAAAGGAAAATTTATAGAAACACCCTACTGGGGTTATGATCAGGCTCAGCCGTGTGATGATGATTATACAACAGCAAAAGGTAAAGTAAAAGACCTCCTATTAGATGCAGTTCGATTGCGCATGGTATCGGATGTTCCTGTGGGAGCATTTTTATCCGGCGGAATTGATTCAAGCCTCATCGTGGCCTGCATGGCCGAACAAGCCACTACACCCATAAATACGTTTACAGTAAGTTTCGAAGAAAAGGAATATGATGAATCCATATTTGCGCAACAGATTGCATCCTTGTATAAGGCAAACCATCATCGCATACTGGTCAAACCGGAAGAATTTCTCAACTCCTTAGAAGCGATCCTTGCGTCAATGGATACACCAAGCGGGGATGGGCCCAATTCCTATTTGGTAGCAAAGCATACCAGAGAAGCTGGCATTAAAGTAGCCATGTCTGGTTTGGGAGGAGATGAATTGTTTGCCGGGTACAATAAGTTTTTGATATATCATCGACTTATGAAGCAAACATGGTTTTTGAAATTACCGTTTGTGCTCCGTAATGCACTGACAAAGATCATGCATTCAGTTGCGCCAAATCACAGGTTCAGCAAGTTCGCTGATCTTGCCGTATTGAAAAAGTGGGATTTGTCTAATGTCTATCCTATCCTCCGCAGATCCTATAGTCCTCGTGAGATCGACACACTACTTGTACGCCCAAATCATCATGATAAAGTGGAAGAGAAGTTGTCTTCATTGACTAGCTCAGTGAGTTGGATGGGCGACTTCAGCAAATGCACAGTTGGCGAACTGGAAACCTATACAAGAGATGTATTATTGAGAGATACGGACCAGATGTCCATGGCACACGCGCTTGAGGTTAGAGTTCCTTTTTTTGATTACCGCCTGGTATCCTACCTGCTTTCCCTGCCTGACCATATCAAATACCCGCATACCCCAAAACAACTCCTGGTAGATGCCATGGCGCCAAGGCTTCCTCCAGAAGTCAGTCAACGAAAGAAAATGGGCTTCACGCTGCCGATGGAGCATTGGTTGAAAAATGAATTAGCCGGAATGACGCATCAAAATCTTGAATATCTCGCCGACAGAAATGAATTCAATGGACAAGTCGTTATGAAAAAGTGGAATGATTTCAAAAAAGGAGATTCAGGAATATTATGGACCCGTATCTGGAAACTGCTTGTACTCTCCGACTGGCTCCAACGTAATAAGCTCTAAGAAAATCTAAACAAGATATTTTAAGGGTAACCCTTAAAATCGAAATGATCAAATTCTCTCCCCCTTTCAGGGGGCAAGGGGTCAGTAGGAGTCCACTTGATTATATCTCATATTCCCACCTCACACTGTCTTACACCTCTCGCTGTCTCACACATGAAAATTGACATCATCGCCGGCGCCCGACCCAATTTTATGAAAATCGGGCCGATCATTAAACAACTAAGCCTGTTTAATGCATCGCATCCCGAAAACCCATTTCAGTACAGACTGATCCATACCGGCCAGCATTATGACCGCAATATGAGTGATAGTTTTTTTGAACAACTGGGTATTCCGGAACCCGATATAAATCTTGGTGCAGGTTCTGGCACACAAGCGAGCCAGACGGCACAAATCATGATTGGATATGAAAACGCCATTCAGCAATGGACACCTGAACTCTGTATCGTCGTAGGAGATGTGAACTCCACCATGGCCTGTTCGATCGTAGCTAAAAAAGCAGGGATAAAAGTAGCGCATGTCGAAGCGGGCATACGGTCAGGTGATTGGTCGATGCCCGAAGAAATCAACCGTATCGTAACAGATAGCATCACCGATTATTTTTTTACTACGTCCGAAGAAGCTAATGCCAACCTCTTAAAAGCTGGCCATCAGGCGGACCAAATATTTTATGTCGGTAATACCATGATTGACTCTTTGCTGGACAACCTTGACAAATTGAAAAAACCAGATTTTTTTGATACATCGTTTCAGCATAGAAAATATATCGTGCTGACATTGCATCGTCCATCCAATGTAGATGACCCGGAGAAACTAGCTAACCTTCTCGACCGGATTCATGCATCTCTAGGAGATACGCTTGTCTTATTTCCTATGCACCCCCGAACACGAAAAATATTTAATGCTTCCGGCAGGGAGTATAAACAGTTTGTGATTGTGGAGCCGATGAGCTATCTCGAGTTTATGTTCGTTGTCAAAAATGCTTCAGGAGTCGTGACAGATTCAGGAGGGATTACGGAAGAAACAACAGTGTTGAACATTCCTTGCATTACATTACGTGACAGCACCGAAAGACCTGAAACCATTCGCCTTGGAACAAATGAATTAGTAAGAGACCACCATCTGATCGGATCCTATATCCATAAGATGATACAAAGCGAATGGAAACAAACCCAGCCAATCAAGTATTGGGACGGCAAGAC
>JBBRDL010000152.1:0-8351 GCA_038203965.1 Chitinophagales bacterium
GTATTATCAGCAGGGGCTAGTGTATGTAGTCGCACGGGAAAAAAATAACTTTCTTGATCCCAAAACAGGAAGAGCTTATTTTGATCTGATGTATGCAGATCTGGGGCCTGATGGTGAGGTATCCAAAAGTGTAAATTTCTCACCTAATATCCGTACACAATATCACGAAGGCTCATGTACCTTCAGCAGTGATGGTCGGGAGTTGTTTTTCACCAGATCAAACCTCTCCGGCGGGCAAGGTATCAATGATGGAAAGGGGCTAGTGCAACTAAAAATATATAGTGCGATCAAAGGCGAGGAAGACTGGGAGCATATCACCGAACTGCCTTTCTGCAGCAATGAATATGCTGTAGCCCACCCTGCCCTGAGCGATGATGGCCTCAGCCTTGTTTTTTCGTCAGATATGCCTGGTGGATTTGGTGGAATGGATTTGTATATCGTCAAGAGGAAAGAAGGCTCCTGGTCGACCCCGGTCAATCTCGGTGCAACTATCAATACCAAAGGCCATGAATTATTTCCATACTGGCATCCGCAAAACTATCTTTTCTTCGCATCAGATGGTCATGCAGGTGAAGGAGGATTGGATCTTTTCGTCACTGCACCAGATTCATCCTTTTCCTTTTTAAGTCTTCAACATTTGGAGGCTCCATTTAACAGCAACAGAGACGACCTGAGTATGATCGTATCTCCTGATGGTACGTCAGGTTATCTGGCGAGCGATAGGAAACCAACCAAAGGAAAAGATGATCTCTATCGATGGACATCTTCGCAATCGATCTTTTGCATACCACCTCCTGATCCACGTGCTAAAAAAGAAATACTAGTCGTGGATGAAAACGAAAACGTTGTATCTACTGCATACATATGGCTGATACCGATGAACCATGAGGGTCCATCCTTATATAAAGAACATTTCTCGACCTCGCTGGTGCCGAATGAAGACAAGGATGGAGCTTTTTACTTTCGATGGGGAGTCACAGAGAATTTGTCCACTGAAACAGCATCAGCTGTTTCAGATCCGCAGGGAAAGGTGATGCTTGGTGCAGATAAAAAACTGACCTATATATTGGTCGCTCAGCATGACGGATATCAACCGGCTGTAGAAATCATACAAGGCAATCAGGTTCCATCCTTTATCAGGATGAAAAAAATCAAAACAGAAGAAGGTAATTGCCTCAGGACTATTTTTACGGTGTATAATGATGGAGGTACCATGCCACTGAATGGTGCTAAGATTCAATTAACAGGACCATGCCTGCCAACGCCGATGGTATTTTATACAGATGACATCGGATCAGGCACAAAATGTCTTCCAAAAGGATGCACGTTGAAAGCGGAATTCATGCAAGTGGGATATGCACAACATGCGTTCACGTTTACGCCGGCTGACGAAGACGAGCATTGGAAAATTTATTTGAAGAGCAGCGATGACCTGACAGCACCTCCTTCTCCGATTGCTTCCGGCACGCTGATCGTGTTGGATAATATCTACTACGATTTCAACAAATCGGTCATTCGCCAGGGAGAAGCCGGAGAACTCATTGCGTTGGCTAAAATATTAAAAGAATATCCTGACCTCACTATCGAATTAACATCACATACTGATACGCGCGGTACTGCAGAATATAATATGGAACTAGCTGAACGGAGGTCTGAATCATCGAAGTCGTATCTTGTCTTGCTTGGCATCAATGCTTCAAGAATCATCACAAAAGCTGCCGGCGAATCCGCTCCGCGAAACAAATGCCTTGACGGGGTACCCTGTACAGAAACAGAGCATCAGTATAACCGTCGAACAGAAGTACGTATCATCAATCCGGCGCAAGGGATGCAGATCAAGTACAAAGCTGAAGGATGACCTCCTTTACGATTGAGGAAAACAAGCTTGATGCAGTGATGTGTCTTCTTGCTGGCATACCTGAATTGGATACCTCCCCGGCTCTTGAAGAAATCCGGTCCCGGACGAACCACGTTCCACATCTGATCCTGACGGCTCATGAGGACGGGCAGCCTATTGGGTTCAAAATCGGTTATGAAAGGGATGGGCATTTTTATTCATGGCTTGGAGGTGTTTTACCCATGCACCGGCAGAAAGGAATAGCTGCTTTAATGGCTGACCGACAGGAAGCATGGGCTAAAAATGAGGGTTATAGGGTCATCTGGATGAAAACCCGCAATCGTTTTCCGGAGATGCTGATCATGGCGCTGCGGAGGGTTTTCCGGATTACGAGCCTGGATCCAAGAGAGAAGATAGAGGAACACCGTATTGTCTTATCGAAAAGTCTTTAGCTTTGGCGCTTTAAGAGGCGGAAGAGGCAGAAGAGGTGGAAGAGGCAGAAGAGGCAGAAGAGGCAGAAGAGGTGGAAGAGGCAGAAGAGACAGAAGAGGTGGAAGAGGCAGAAGAGGTGGAAGAGGCAGAAGAGGCAGAAGAGGTGGAAGAGGCGGAAGAGACAGAAGAGGTGGAAGAGGTGGATAGCTCAAAAAAAAGAAATCAATTTTATGAAAAGATATCTGATTGTATTCGTGGCGATAAATTTCATCAGCGGAAGCGTGATTTCGCAGAGTGAGAAGATAGGATTTGGATTCCGGGCCGGCGCCAGCCTATCCAAACTGGATGGGCCATCAGAGGAAGGGCCGGGTGGAGAATCCCTTGAGGAATATACCAATGCCCGTGGTTTTCATATCGGAGCTGCGGTGAGTTATAAGGCGACTGATCTTTTTGGATTGAGGGCTGAGTTTGTTTTTTCTCAGCGAGGTACGATCTATGATTATGAGGGTCCATCCTACTATGTGCTGGGTCGGGGAAATATATCGACGACCACGATTATGGGGACCAGAACGCAGACCCTTAATGTATCCAATGCGTTCCTGGACGTTCCTGTCATGGCCTATTATAAGATTGGGAGTTTTGAAATCTCAGGTGGTTTGAATACTGGCATATTACTGTCATCCACTGCGGGTGGGTCTACAGACTTTGAAGGCATATCAAGCCTCGGTACGGCTGTGGCACCGTTTGAGGTTGGGCTCAACCACAATTACAAAAGCGACAAAGCCGGTGAAGCTTCTGAAGAATTAATTGACGTCATGGTGAATGGACTGACGTTCACTGTCCCAGAGACGGTGATGGCATACTATGAGTTTGAAACAAAAGACAAAAATCAATACAAGACCATTGATCTTGGCTTAGTGGCCTGTGCTGCATTTTTTATTAATGATGGCTTATACCTCAGCGCGAGATACATCCATGGCTTGACTGATGTAGATCAGAACACCTATGATGTCTCTCTTCAAACGCTCAATCAGGGAAGCTTTGTGCAGCGAGCTGATGAAAACAAAAGCAGATCGTGGCAATTTAGTATTGGCTTCTCCTTTTAAAGAGTCGTATGGTCAGGAAAAAACCAAAAGCCCCTTCCGGCAAAAGATGGATCCTCTTTGCCTCCATCCTTGTTCTGGTTACATTCGTCCTCTACTTCAGGATCACGAATCATACGTTTGTCAACTATGACGACGATACCCTGATCACATCAAACCGCGTAGTGGTCGATGAAGGATCCTCCTTCGGTGAATGCTTTACCTGGAATATTTTTACACCCCACTTCAAACCACTTGTCCTGATGTCCTGGCGGGCAGAATACCAGTTGTTTGGTGATAACCCTGTGGTATTTCATTTCAACAACCTGTTGCTTCACCTGTTGAATGTGCTGTTGGTTTTTATCTTATCCGTTAAGCTTCTTCAAAAAATCATTCCGGATAAAAAGAGTCAAATGGAACTGGCTGCTTTCTTTGTGGCCCTGACCTTTGCTATTCATCCATTGCATGTAGAATCTGTCGCCTGGGCTGTGGAACGAAAGGATGTGCTCTATACGTTCTTTTTCTTTTTATCATGGTGGGCATATATTCAATATGTAGAAAAAAACAAATATCCCTTCCTACTCCTGAGCGCCGTTTTTTACCTGATGGTAGTGCTGTCAAAGTCAATGGGAATTACGCTCATCGCCATAGTCTTTCTGACTGATTATCTCTATAGCCGAAAAAATTACCTTGCACTGCTCAAAGAAAAAATACCCCTCATTCTCTGCTTCGTGCTTGGTATTTATTTGTATGGATTGGCTGATTATTTTATCGGCTTTTTTTCAGGAGGTGTTGTAGGGGCCAATTCAAATATATCTGAAACGTTAAGGGCTGCATCGGAAGCGAATCCAATTCTTCAAATCGGGTTGATGGCTTTTTTAAAAGTGTTTCTACTCTTGATGCACACGATAATTCCGCTGCATATTTCCGTCATCTATGAAGGTGCTGAGATTCAGAAAATGATTGGTGTTTTCTTTTATTTGATTCCTTTTTTATTGTTGGGCTTCCTCTATCTGGCTTACCGGTTGAAAGATAAATACATAGAAATATTTTTTGGATTGGTTTTCTTTCTGATCACTGTTTCACCTGCCATAGCTATCGGCAAATATGGTGGTGTGGGCGTTTTTGCCGGCGATCGATACACGTATGTACCTATGCTGGGGATAATGTTGATGTTGGTGGTATTAAGCTTTCGGATTCGCTCCTCTATCAAACATCTTCCTTTCGTATTGCTTCTAGCCCTCTCTGCATTTTATCTAGTCATCACCATACCAGCGATAGGTGTCTGGAAAAATGCAGAAACACTTTGGACCAATGCCATTGAAAAAACGGTATGCGCTGCGCCTGCTTATAACGGGAGGGGCGCCTATTATCTGGATATCACCAAAGAAACAGACAAAGCTTTGTTGGATTTTTCCCAAGCTGTTGTTTGTGACAGTACACATTGGTCTGCGCTGTATAACCGGGGGCTGATCATGATGAACAACAACAAGAAAAAAGAGGCCCTGAAAGATTTAAATAAAGCGATACTATTAAATCCGAGGTATGTAGAAGCGTACGTCAACAGGGGAAATATACTCAGGGACAGGGATGAACATGATGCAGCTCTTTCGGATTATAATACGGCGATTCAACTCAGTCCTTCATTTTCAAAAAGTTACTTTAACCGGGGCAGTCTTTTTATCAATCTCAAACGGTATGAGGAGGCCATCCATGATAATTCCAAAGCCATTTCACTTGACCCGAAATATGCAAAGGCTTATTATAACAGGGGACTTGCTTATTTCAATTCATCACGAAAAGAGGAAGCATGCCGGGATTTTCAAGTAGCCATGGAGCAGGGATATGAAGTTGCAGCCAAAACCATTAAGGATCATTGTCAATAGTTTTCAATGATCGTTTTCTGCTCTCTTTTGTCAGCTCATATCAGGATAAAATAGGCGACGGTAATACTCGCCAGCCCAACGACAAACCCACTATACACTTCCCTGAGAATATGTGCCTTTAAAATCAAACGAGAAGTGCCTACCACGCCTGCCATTAAAATAATGCCATACAAAAGCATATCTACCGGAACCACCAGATTGGTGCCACCGATTAAACCGATTTGTGCCTGATCATACCCAAAAGTCAGTTTTGTTAAGGCAACCATAGCCACCAGTCCACCCATACCTGCAGCATGCACGCTGATCTTCGTGAAATTGTTGATAAAGAAACACGTCCATAAACCAATCAGTGTGCCGAGTACGGCTATCCTGAGGGAAACCGGAAAACTCTCAGCGCGCGTTAGATGGAGATATAGAGACAGGTACATGATCCCGCCTACGATATAGGGTCCGATGCGTTCATACTGATCTTCAAGACTGAAGGATGAAACCCATCCCAGCATTTTCATCATGAGCACCGCTATAGCCGGCAAGGTAACCGTAGTCATAATGATGATGATCAATAAGGTACTTGCTTCTGCTACATGTCGCCATCCAAATGCAAATGGATTGGTCCACAGGAGAATCAGGGACATATAGGTGACAATAAAAAGTGGATGAAAAACAATAGAAAAAAAATGTGCCGCAGCTCTCATACCTATTCTTTGATCATGGTTATTTCCACCCGTCTGTTCTTCTCACGTCCGCTCTCTGTGCTGTTCTGAAACAAAGCTTTTGTAGCACCTCTCCCTGCAACCTGTATCCTTTCTTGACTGATACTGCGGTGAACGAGATAGTTGCGGATAGCTTCGGCACGTTGAAGGGAAAGATCGATCAGGGCGGCTTCATCACCTACATTGTCCGTATGGCCTTCTACCAGGATTTCCATTTGGGGAAATGATTCCATTCGATCATGGATATATTTTAACGCACCTCTGGATTTAGACAGGATGGTTGCTTTCCCTTTCACAAAATTGATATCATAAAACGTGATGGTTTCGATATCCGGCGTATCATCAATCTTTTCGGGGCTATTTTGTTTTGTATTTCTTCTTTCCTGTTCATGGTCATTCGGACCCTTGTTTGCTTTTGGTTCGAGATACAGAATGAGATCCAGTGTGTCTATGCCCTGATTTTCCATTCCCCTTGGATCAATGAGGATTCGCTGGCTGGTGTGGTTGGCTTTGCGTGGCTGGAACTTATAGGGTTCATACTCTGTGAGCGATATTTCAAAATCGCCCGTGTAGGTATTGAAATATTCGAGGTATTCATTCGAAGAATGCTGTCCCCAGAATAACTCGCTATGCACCGGCTGTCCGGTAACGGAACTGACGATTTTGCCGCGAATAAAAAGTGGCTTTTTTAGTTTTGGTCTTGGCGTTTGTCGCTGTCTGAAGATGTCACTGCTTCCGTCTTTTCTCGAGGTATAATACATGTACGTTGCATCGGCGTCAAAATAGGGCTGGCTTTCATCCGCTATGGTATTGACATCGCCTTTTACAAGGATGGGTTCGGACCATTTCATCCAGCTGTAATTCAGCCTTTCTGAAACATAGATATCGCTACCTCCACGACCTTCGGGGCGATTTGATGAAAAATATAAAAACCGCTTGTCCGGTGAAATATGCGGTGAAGACTCCTGATACGCGGTATTGAGTATGCTGCCCATATGCATTGGTGCGGACCATACATTGTTACGTACATAATAGGATACATAGAGATCATTTAACCCTTTTCCGTCGGACCGCTTCATACTCATCACAAGCACATGACCATCAGGGGTCATCGTCATATTGACATCGGCGCCAGTCAGGTTAAACTCATAGATATGCATGGGTTGAGGGAGCTGGTATGTTCCCTGATCACCAATCACAACTCTTGAAAACCCTGCACTCATGCCTCCATCTTCAAAAAACTGATTGAGGATGACGTATTCATCTGTGGAGATACCTACCGATACCAGGCTATTGGGTAATGCATTATTAAGTGGATATCCCGGGTGCACAGCTTCACCAATAGAATCGCCGGTGAGCGGTACATACCAGATATCCTGATTAAAGACGGATGAAGATGGGTCAGAGATAGTCTCTCCGGCAAGTTCTGAATAGATCATCGAGAGTCTGTCCTTGTAGGTGATATCCTCTTTGTTGACCGTGAGTTGCCCTGCTTCATCTATCATGGAGGCTTCAAATGCCGGGTCTGCCGTGCGGGTAAAGAACAATTTATCCCCTGCTTTGCTGAGCACAGGAGTTGTCTCATCATAGGCGTCGGAATTGACGCTATAAGGCAGTTTCTCCAGGTCGCCCTGAGCGGAAGCCATTGAAAAAGCAAGTCCGATACATAATATGATCGGGGGGATATTATACATAGTGCAAAAATAAACGCTTATCCATAACCAACTATTCCAAACTGATCCCTTCGTAAAAACCCAATGGTTTGTCCGTCAGCAGCTTAGTAATGTACGCAATCTGGCCCGTATGATAGGAAAAATGCTCCGTTACATGGATTAGGATGGTGAGCCCAGTCTCTATAAAGGTTTGAACAGGACGTGATTGCAACAATTCCTCCTCCTTAAGATTTAAAATCCCAGGCTTTAATTTTTCCATGGTGAGGACCAGCATTTCCCGCAATTCGTGTTTATCCACGACACTTCTGTCATCAAATTCACTCTGTCTGGTTCTATGATCCGGAAATCCTCCAAGACCTGAATAGATCCATTGACTCATATTCCCACAGAGATGTAACACCAGATTGCCGATACTGTTGGACGACTCGTTTGGTCGCCACCAGATCTGTTCGTTTGAGAGCTGATCCAGGCATTTCAGGATCCGTGGCAAGGATTCGTCATAGAGACGTAAGATCACTTCCCTTATCAGTGCCCCTTTTAGTTCTTCGGAAGTAGCCATAAACGGTTTCTTTTCAGCATGCCTTTATAACGCGAAGGTGAGATTATTTCTCAATACAATGATGTCCCGATCAAGACTTCAGTGGTTGTTGGTGGGGACCACCAACAACGGCCGTGCGTAGTGGCCTGTGACGCAAATACCTGTCACCCTCTCCCTGTCTTACCCTCTC
>JBBRDL010000153.1:0-8285 GCA_038203965.1 Chitinophagales bacterium
TGAATCGCCAATGCCTACATCCTCGATCGTTATGTGGGAGCTAGTTGGTACTAAAACCATAAACCGTAGCATTATGAATATTTTGAAATTTGGTTTTTATCTTTTGAGCATTTCTATTTTGGTGGTCTCGTGCAACAAAGATAAGGAAGAGCCTCTTTAGCGGTGGCGTAAGGGCTTAGCTTGTTTACATTCAAAATTAAGCAACAAGCAGAAATACGATGATTGTAAATGGAGAGTCAAAATTACAAGCTATTGCTGCAATAGTGAGAGGTGTATCCAGAATGTATTTTACATTTGTAACTGAACAAGAAGTGCCATGGACTCTGTGCTGAAGCTTTAGCGAAAGCTCATGAAGGGAGACTTTCAAACACGGTTCTGAGGGAACGTAGGGGTATGACTCCCCTGCGTGACCCGACTAGCGGCAATGGACGACCGTATTCAAACTGACAGACAAAAAAAATATGAAAGCAAAATCAATCAAAGGAAGTTCCACAGAAGAAATCAGTTATGCATTAGCTGAAAGCATGGCTGACGGATTCAAGCCAACTTTAGCGATTGTATTCATATCTGTTAAACAAGACAGAGAAGCTATTTCCAAATTACTTGACGAAAAAGGCATTCAGATATTTGGTGCTACCACTGCAGGCGAATTTATAGATGGCGAAATTGAAGCAGGCAGCATTGTCATGATGTTGCTCGACTTGAATCCAGCTTATTTTAAGATAGAATTTCTTGAAACAAGTCCGGAGACCGCCCTGCAGGACGCAATCAAAATAGGTGTTATAGGAAAGGAAACCTTTACCAACCCTGCGTTTATAATAGCAACAGGTGGAGTGGCCTTAGATGGTGAACCAATTGTGGAAGGCATCATTCAAGGTTTTGGGAAAACGCCCTCGTCGGCAGACGGAGAAGTAACGGTATTTGGAGGTAAGGCCGGAGATGATCTGGCCCTTGAATCAACATTTGTTTTTACCAACGGGAAAAGTAAAGACTGCGCACTTGTAGTACTCATCATTGATGAAGATAAAGTAGATGTCAGAGGGATTGCTACTTGTGGCTGGAAAGCTATTGGCACCACAAAAACAGTGACTAAAAGTGAAGGTAGTATTGTGTATACCATCGACGATAAGCCGGCATTGGATATGCTGTTGAATTACCTTGGCGTAGAGATAAAGCAGGAAAACAACAAAGAAATCGTAACCTTTCTAAGCTCCTGGTATTATCCATTGCAATTGGAACGGGAAAATGTAGATCCTGTCATACGTACAGCCATGTTTGCCAATAGTGAAGACCGTTCACTTATTTGTTCTGGAAACGTGCCACAAGGATCAAAAATCAAGTTTTCGCTACCACCAGATTTTGATTCCATCGACACAGTCGTTGAAGAATGTAAGGGCATTAAGGACAATGCACATCAGCAAGCCGATGCCTTGATTATGTTTTCATGCGTGAGCAGATATTTATCGTTTGGGATTGTAATGAAAGAGGAGATAGAACAGGTGCAAAAAATTTGGGATGCGCCCATGGCAGGCTTTTTTTCCTATGGAGAATTCGGGAAATCAAAAACAGGTAAGAATGAATATCATAATAATACCTGCTGTATTGTGGCATTAAAGGAAAAATAATCCTTCAACAAACGGTACTTTGACAGCCTATTGAAATTTTTACGAACGCTTCCCTTTTTGGGGCGACAATTTGAAAAGAATAATAAATGAGAACAAATTAATAACACAATGTCGATAAGAATGCCTGCCTATAACATTCGGTTTGGCAATATGGAGGGGCGACGAATATATTCTCAACTTTTGTTCGCTATTTGACTTCAGCTCCGGTCTTTCATTAGCCCATGCCACGCCCAGAAGCATTGATGCCAGCCTTGGAGATAGGATTTGGATTTCAACCCGTGACCGTGTCGTGGAATATGATTTATTAAATAGTCAATGGACCGTCCATGATCCCTCAAATGATGAATCCCAAAGGTATAGGAGTGACCGGAGATATTCCCCTGGCAACATCCAGGCTAGAATTTACTATCCATTTTCAGAACGTAGGGACAGACACAGCAAGAAACGTTGCTGTCAGTAATTCAATAGATGACAACCTGGACATCAGTATACTGCTGGTGCTTGGAAGCAGCCATGCTTACGATATTAGTTTTATTGAAGATGGTCGTATCTTGAGATGGGTATTCGATAATATCAATCTCCCTGATAGCGTGGGCAGTCGGGAGGAAAGTCATGGATTTGTTAAGTACATTATTGATCTGGCTAGCCAGGCGATAGGCACTAAATTTAAAAATCAGGCTGAAATTTACTTTGACTTCAACCCACCTGTGACGACCAATGAGACCATTAATACTTTAATGGATATCAACACATCCCTGGCGGGCGACACAGTAAGTACTAAATGTGACTTTACTATACATGTCTCGGAAGGTAATCTGGCACTCTATTTTCCTGAAGAGGACAAATATGACCTCCAAATATTTGATATGAGTGGTCGTCAAGTATATTCTTCCAATCTACTTTCCAAAGAGATGGAAGTCAATTTGGGGAATTTGCCTTCTGGATGTTATGTGCTGTCTGTATCATCTTCCGGATGTTTCAAGTCAAGAAAGTTATTTTTAAAATAGAATTATTTTGATTCCTTTATAGATCACTTCCGATGTCCACATCACAGTGACCGATCAAACAGGCAAGGAATGGTTGGATATGACGCGTAAAACCTTGGACGGTGCGCTCACTGTAGAATAGGAATCCTTGCCGGCTGGAATCTACTTTATCACGTTGCAGACAGAAGAGCAATGGTATACCGGAAAAGTGATGCGGTTGTGATACGGCTATGTTTTTATTAGGTAGGTTGAACGCCTCACGCCTCAGCTCCTATTCATCTTCACAATATTCCGCTGCACGGCTTTCCCCCCATATTCAAGATACAGACTATAGGTTCCTGCAGGAAGATCCTTGCCGAGCTGAATTGATTTTTCCTGTCCGTTGATCAGATTAGCTTTTTCGCTGGAGAGCATACGACCTGTTGCGTCATAGACGATAACACGCAATTCGCCATTGCACCCGGGAGAAAGCACCATCGTCATCTGCTCTGCAAATGGGTTAGGATAGATCGTCACGTCAACGCACTCGAGCGTGGCGATATCTTCTACATCAGAGATGATCACCTGCTCTCCTTCTACTCTCATTTCACTGAGACCAAAACACACTCCACCGTAATTGGTGAGCGCTGTGATCAGCAGATATCTCGCTTCTATATCATTCAGATTTGGTCCTTGTTCGCCTTCATACGTACTCAATCCACTTGCTTGTGAAAAAGTATAATCACCGGCGGCGTACCAGGTTGCCCCATCCGTACTATAATCAATGGCTACATTGCGCATACCATAATCAAGGTGCGATGGATCGTTGGTATTCCATATAGTCATCTGGCCCAGTTTAAAAACCTTTCCAAAATCATACATTATAAAATGGCTTTCAGGCCGTATAGGATTAGGGCTGGGCGCAGCCTCACAGGAGACCCACCCATCAAAGAAATTGGTGCTATGACGATCAGGGTAACATTGTGAAAACCCTAATTGCTGCAGGATCACCAAAGCTGAAATCAGAAGAATTGTTTTTTTCATGATCATTCAATCTTATACGTTAAGAAATCCTATCGGCGGGTTACCACCTGGTTGATAAAAATTGGTCAGGGTTGGAAAGATGTTTGATAGTTCTGAAGGACTGACACCAAACCATAATGCGAGTTCAGCAAAATATTCATCCGAACTCACCTGTGGAATCAATACACCGCTTCCTACTTCCATAGAGGAGTCTAGTGCAAGTGTTGGATATTCTCCATAGATTTTTTTACCTATCACATCACCACCCATCACCAGTACGTTTCCACCCCATGCGTGATCCGTTCCATTTCCGTTGGAAGTCAGTGTACGACTGAATTCAGATAATGAGAAAGTAGTGACCTGACTGCCCAATCCGAGTTCTGCCATGGCATCTGCAAATTCACCCAAGGCTGTGTCCAGTTCATACAGCATGCCGGATTGATTGTTGAGGATTTCATCATGATGATCCCATCCACCGTAATCGATAAAGAATATCTGGCGTTTCATGCCGAGTGCTTCATGTGCTGCAATAGAATAGGCGGCTGTTTGAAAACTTCTTGATAGATAGTTGTCTGTAAATTGTGTTTGTAGTTCAGGTACATTACCAATCGCTTCCTGGAATTGAATATGTCCGTCACGGGAGCGACGTATTACATCGACATACGTTTTTTGAAACATATCCTGATACTCCGCTTCCAACATAGAATTGATCGCCTGTGTACGCATGCGGTCAAACACATTCCACTCATCATGTTCACCAAACCCATAAATACCGGAGCTGCCATTATATGGATCCAGCGCAAACTCAATGGTTTCACGTCCTGTCTGGAATATATTGGTTCCACTCAGGGAGAGGTTCATGGAGATGTTTGGATTGTTGTTCATATCATTGACGAGGTCGGCTACTTTCCCACCCCATCCGGTAGCACTGCGTTCGTTGGGCAAGCCTGTCATCCATTGCTGACCCTGATCAGAGTGTGAATAGAGTCCAAGGGGAAGCTCAGCCTGGCCTTGCCAGTATTGGTCTCTGGTAGTAGGCTCGACCAGCGTTCCAACGTTTGATATAAAAGCCATTTTGCCTTCATTGAACAGTTGTTGTGAACGCATCATACTTGGATGCAGCCCAAATAACCTGCCGCCGGCATCATTAGGGAAAACAGGCAACATATCGTTTAAGGGTATCGCCAGATTTGACCTGGTAGTGGCATACTCATTGTACTCCGAAGGCGTCCGGGGCATGAGCATATTGAAAGAGTCATTCCCTCCGGAGAGGTATATGCAGACTAATGCTTTATACTCAGGATCAAGGGCAGTGGAACTGTTGGCCATGGCGGCTGCAGAGAATGCCTTGAGGTTGACAAGCGAGGAATACAGGGTAGATACGCCAATAGCGGCACAACTGGCCTGTCCAAAAAATTTCCTGCGGCTGATCGGGTTATCGTTAAAACGTATTTTCATAAATCGTCGAAATAGAAATGATGGAATTAAACTATCCGTGGGTTATTTCATGATGGCATAATCAGGAGAAATCATTATCAGGTACATAGCAAGCCGCACCCGATTGTATCGATAATTGTCGGAGACAAGCGGCGTAATCGCATCCTTAATGATTTGCCTGGTGCGCTCCGAAAGCTGGCCATGCGTGAAGAGTACATCCAGTCGATTGATCAATACTTCAGGATCGCGTGCCAGTGGTGTCAACTCATCAATATTGTAAGTGACGTGTGGATTTTCATTTTCCCAATCATCCATGACGTAGCCCCATACTGCCCAGTCATTCACCTCATTCATATACTCAACACTGGTGCGTGAGTTGTGAAGTTGAAATTCAGGTGCGACTAGATCATTTTCTGAAATGGGTCCCAAAGGTTGATAATCCGGCAGGAAAAAATTAAAAACCGTGCGTGATGCAAGTGGCATCTGGTTAGTTGCCTCGTAGAAACCGTAAGCTACATTCCAGTATCGGCCATAGAATTGCTCCATGGCGATCGCTTTCGTAAAGTGCGTGTAGCGGGTAAATGGCTCCCTTAGTTTACCAAAAGCATCATCTTCAAGGGCTGCACATGTGCGTGCTTCAGGATCCATCAGGATGGCTTTTACCACAGCACCCAGATCTCCGCGCACGCCTTGTCCGTTGTCTGCAAAAATGGCCGAGACTCTTGAGACATAAGCAGGAGAAGGGTTTGAGGTGACCAGTCGTTGGATGAGTTGTTTCCCGATAAACGGTCCGATATTCGGATGTAAGAACAACTGATGTATAGCCTGATTAATATCCTGCAGACCATTTTGACCTTCCGGGATGACATACCCATTGACTAATGTTTTCGGTCCTGGTTGATGCCATTCTTCGTACATGATCATCGGGACAGTCATGTCAGCAACGTAGATGTCAAGCCCAAAGTAAGGTTCGTCTACCCATTCGTTTTCCATGACTTCGGCGATGCCAAGTCCTGTAAATACTTTTGCCAGTTCGGTGATGTCTTGCTGGTCGTATGTTGGTATCCAGTCACCCTGGCCATCTATTTTGCGCGTTCCGTCTGGATTTAATTCATAGAGCCCAATAGTGAAAAGCTGCATGATCTCCCGTGCATAATTTTCGTCTGAATGAATATTTTCTTCCGGAATTTCTCTGGGATTGTTGAGGTGACTCAGGTAATAACCCATGCACGGATGAAGCGTAACGTCATGAAGCAGTTCTTCAAAATTGCCAAAGGAATGTTTAAGCAGGACATCATAATAATCCGCCAGACCAAATCCCGCATCCGCCAGATTAGATTCAATGGAGATCACAAAAATCTCACTTAAAGCCAGCGCTACTTTTTGTCTGAGCAGGTCCTCCGCGTTCATATGATTTTCCCACCAGGTATAATTAAAAATAGTCCAGTATGGACGGGTAGCCACTTCTTCCGGATCGCCTCCATTGATGAGATACCATTCAATCACCTCAGCAAACACGTTCTCCAGTTGGGGGAGCATATGGTTATGTGGCAGTGCCATCTGTTCGTCAATCCAGGCTTCAATTCCTTGGTCCGTTACCTTCTGGATAGTAGCTAGGTCTGCCCCGAGTGAAGCCTGCGATAAGAAGCGGGAAGCTTCCATCAATGGACCCTCAAGCCCGATATTATTAATGGTCTTGTCACCACTGGCAGATAAGGTCCAGTACTGGGGTGTATGGCTGCTGCTGGTGGTAACCTTAATGTCTTGTGTGGGGTCACTCCCGAGAATGACCTGAGCGCGCATATGTCCTGTAAGGAATCCAGCAGCTAATAAGGTAAAGATTAATCTTATTTTCATATGCACATGATTTGATGTGTTGGTCAAACAAAATACAGGAGACAAAAGAAATGTCCTGAGGTATAGAAAACAGGGTGGGAGTTATTGCAGGAAAGATACAATAATATGTTTTTTTGAGGCTTGAGGCAAAATTTATTTTTGTAAAAGCGACCACAACCTGCCAGCACCTCTGAACTTCCTGATATGCCAGTAAGATTGAGGCACTGCTCCAAAGGATTGGAAAAAATTAGCGATACCCGGGTGCATGCTTCCTTCAAAGTCAAATAGGGTACCCCTGTCACATGCTGCATGAATAGCATGATCCAATAAAAAGGCATGCGCCGAAGCCCCCTGGTCGTCGGCTGTCCTACCACCGGCCAGGTAATAACTGGTCTTGGAATCCCAAGCAGTCAACACGCCGGCAATTGTTTTACCCTGGACTTTTGCAATGGTCAGCATTCCACATCCGTGGCTGGAAAGACCCGTAAAGACAGCCGGTACGACCTGGTCCAGCCATGATGGGACTTTCATCCGCTGCTGGTGATAGGACTGCCTGCACAAAGACAGAAAGCCTACTATATCAGAAGACGCCTCTACAACATACTTTTTTTCGGCTTGCTTTATGTTTCGACGCAAACCCTCATTGTAGCCACTCCGAATCTGGTCCCGGGATGTATTGGAAGGAATGATGTAACTGTATTTGAGCGCGACAGGAAACAAACTATCGCGGAAAGGAAGATCGGCATCCGGTCTCAAAGAAAGATCGAGGATAGCCGTTTGTGGTAATTCAGAAAGCAAAGCCATACTGCGTGGTTCGGCTATATTGTCCTGAGACAGCAGGGAAACCCATTGGGTAAAAGGGGGAGTGGTCAGTGCGGTCAAACCACGGATTCTTGTCAAATGATAAGGTAATGCGGCAATAGGTTTTCTTTCTGCGTTATACCCTATGCCTGCATCCCAGCCTCCAACACCACAGGTTGCATCTAACCACCATGGAGTAGCATACAAGAGCGGCGCTCCAGATGACGTAAACAGTTCATGATATAATCTGACAGAGATGGATAGCACCTCCGCAATATAACGGGTGTTGGGGTTTTACGGAGATTAATTCTCTGTTAATATCCACCTTGCTTCAAAACCATTGGTCAGATGTTCCCATCTTTGTATCATAATCAAAGAGATAATGGTTCGATCAATGATGTTTTTCCTGATTGTGTTTTCAGCTCCTTTCCTATCAGCTATTAAAGCACAAACAGGCACAACAGAAAGCCTTTGGAAGACGCTTGCGAAGATTACCTATAAAAAGGAATATGATGAATTCCTTGGTTTCAAGATTGATAAACCGGTTTTTAGCCCGGAAATCAAAGCACTGGATGGTAAGGAGGTAACCGTGAAAGGA
>JBBRDL010000154.1:0-8256 GCA_038203965.1 Chitinophagales bacterium
GAAAAAGGGCGAAAGAGGTGAAAGAGGCAGAAGAGGCAGAAGAGGTGAAAGAGGCAGAAGAGGCGAAAGAGGCGAAAGAGGCAGAAGAGGCGGAAGAGGCAGAAGAGGCGGAAGAGGCAGAAGAGGTGAAAGAGGCAGAAGAGGTGGAAGAGGCAGAAGAGGTGAAAGAGGCAGAAGGGCCCTTTCATCCCTTTATTCCCTATGCCCTATGCCCCCTCTTTTTGCCATATCTTGAAATTCAGTTACTTTGAGGCGGATCAACATGTATATGGATATTTTGCAAGAAATACTTTGGAAACCTTCTCCAGATGATATTACATCATCACGGCTTGCACAGTATAGGCAATGGCTCAAAGTGCATCACAATCTTGAATTCGCAGATTACGAGTCATTGTGGCAATGGTCAGTTGACCACATAACACTTTTCTGGGAGACCCTTGTATCCTTTTTTGAAGTCCAATTCCATGCTCCTTATACTTCTGTTCTTTCCGGCGGACCCATGCCTGATGCTTTGTGGTTTGATGGTGCGACCTTGAATTATGCTGAACACATCTTCAATGGCATGATACAGCAGAAAACAGCAATTCTGTTTGTATCTGAACAGCAAGCACTAAGATCTGAGAGCGTTGAGGAAATGTGGAGACAAGTGTCACGTTTACAATTGTATTTCAAAAAGCATGGCGTAAAAAGAGGCGATCGCATAGCAGGTTACTTGCCTAATATTCCCGAAGCAACATATGCATTTCTGGCGACTGTATCTCTGGGCGCGGTCTGGTCTTGTTGTTCGCAGGATTTTGGAGTAAGCAGTGTTGTTGACCGGTTTGCTCAGATTGAACCCGTCTTGTTTATCGCAGCAGATGGATACTATTACAATGGCAAAACACATCAGCGCCTGAATGAAATAGCATCCATTCAGGAAGCCTTACCCTCGCTAAGGGATACATTGTTGATATCGTATGTTAGAGTTGCTAAAGAGACAGACTTGCTGGATGTAACGTTCTATCATTCATTGCAAGAGGTTGGAGATAGTTCACCAGTTTTTGAGGCCGTTCCTTTCAATCATCCATTGTGGATTTTATACTCTTCCGGAACAACAGGCGTACCTAAAGCCATTACGCATTCCCATGGAGGTTGTCTCCTCGAACATCTCAAATACCTGGCTTTCCATAATGATGTGCATGCAGGGGAAAGATTTTTCTGGTATACCACTACCGGATGGATGATGTGGAATTTTCTGCAGGGCTCCATGTTGCTTGGAGCTACGATAATGTTATATGATGGCAGTCCCGGATATCCTGATCTCGACAGGTTGTGGCAACTTTCAGAGGAGCAATCCATTCAGCATTTTGGTACGAGTGCTCCTTTTCTGATCGCATGCATGAAGAAAGGAATAAAGCCGGGTCTAAAGTATGGGCTCAGGCAAATGCGCAGTATTGGATCAACTGGCTCTCCCTTGCCACCTGAAACGTTTCAGTGGGTATATGATTCCATTCATTCCAGGATATGGTTGTGTTCAATGAGTGGAGGTACAGATGTATGCACAGCGTTTGTTGGAGGCGTGATTGAGAAGCCAGTTATCAAAGGTGAAATCCAGGCCAGGGGATTGGGATGTGCGCTTTATGCCTTTGATGAAAACAGACAGCCTGTAATAGATTCGCTAGGCGAGATGGTCATCACCAAACCAATGCCTTCCATGCCGATATACTTCTGGAATGATCCGGAAAAGAAAAAATATAGAGCTAGCTATTTTGAAGATATACCCGATGTATGGCGTCACGGTGATTGGGTTAAAATCAAGGCAGGAGGAGGAATTGTTATTTATGGTCGCTCTGATGCAACACTCAATCGACAGGGTGTACGTATTGGTACTGCTGAAATATACAACGTGCTCAATGATATTCCTGAATTAGAGGATGGGTTGGTTGTCAATCTGGAAATGGAAGGCGGCAGACATTATATGCCACTCTTTGTAAAACTCCGTGATGGAATTGGCCTTGACCAAAAACTGATTTCAAAAATTACTTCAGCAATAAAAATGAAATGCACCCCAAGGCATGTGCCGGATGATATATTTCAGGTAACAGATATTCCATATACCATCAGTGGCAAAAAGATGGAAGCGCCGGTAAAAAAGATATTGATGGGAATGAGTACGGAATCATCACTGAGTAAAGATGCTATGCGCAATCCTGAATCGCTGGAATTTTTTAAAATCTTTATTGTACCCGACAAGAAGCTATAATCAGGATTACATGCTATTATAAAGCCATCTAACTGAAATGATAAAAAAAATTTTTACTTCAATTTTTCTTTTTGGGTTGTTCACTTCAATATTGGCCCAGCCCTACGCTATAGGTCATCGGCAACATACATTTATAGATGTCGAAAGACAGGATCGGATGATCTTGACAGAAATTTACTATCCTGCCACCGCTGAAGGTGACGATACACCTGTTGCTGGTCAAGAAAACGTCCGGTACCCATTGGTGGTTTTCGGGCATGGGTTTGTGATGGAGTGGGGAGCATATTCCAATATATGGAAGACACTTGTACTGAATGGGTATGTCATTGCTTTTCCTCGGACGGAGACAGGTTTAAGCCCTAATCATTTGACGTTTGGACAAGATCTCGCATTCCTGGTGAAAGCCATGCAAATGGAAGGTGCAAGTGTCGGATCACCTTTTTGGAATAGGGTAGATTCAACTTCATGTGTCATGGGGCACTCCATGGGAGGGGGCTCTAGTTTTCTTGCAGTCCAGTTCAATGAAGATATTACAGCTGTAGTCAATTTTGCTGCTGCAGAAACCAATCCATCTGCAATAGGGGTGTGTTCAGCTATTAATATACCATCTCTTGTTTTCGCAGGAGGCAATGATTGCATAACCCCTCCTGAGTCTAATCAGGTGCTGATGTATGATTCACTTGATTCAACTTGTAAAACGCTGGTGCTTATTTCAGGGGCTAGCCATTGCCAGTTTGCTGAGCAAAATGTGTTTTGTTCTTTTGGTGAACTTACCTGTACGCCTGCTCCTGATATTTCGAGGTCAGAGCAGCATAGATTTGTAGATACTTTGCTTATTCCCTGGCTGGATTATCACCTTAAAGGCCAATGCATGTCATCATCTCTTTTTCAAAATATCTTAACGTCCACCGAAAACTGGACCTTTTATCAATCATGTGAGCCATGTTTTCCGGTGAATACGAAAGAAGTCCACACACAACCTGTATTCCAGGTGTATCCACTACTATCATCAGGTAGTTTCTTTTTGAAATCTACATCATCATTTTCTGAATTAGGTTTCAGGGTTTTTAATACATCTGGCAATGTCGTACATGAGGAAACTCTCGAAGGGGAAAAGAACGGTTTGTGGCAAATCAATGTGGTATTGATTCCAGGTGTATATTTCATTCAGATCACTTATGCAAGTAAAATAGAGACCCTTAAAATGATCATACAGTAATCGTTAAAGACCTGTTACGCAGAATTTCATTTTTTGTCATATCTCCACCAGTACATTTCTCCCGCGACTTTATATTCCATAAAATTATTTTTTTTCAGTGTCCGGTGTGAGGCGATATTTGTGCTTTCCGTCTCTGCGATTACTGTTTCTACCCCTGGTTGGGTGAAAGCCCATTGCAGGAGCACCCGGATGGCTTCAGTCATAAACCCCTTTCCTGCAAAGGGTGGATAGATACCATAGCCGATTTCAATCTCCCCTTTTTCATTTGGTCCACCTTTAAAGCATAGATCGCCAACCATTTGGTTGGAGGATTTGTCCACAATATTCCACAATGTGCTGAATAAATAATTTTTACCTGAATCCGCTACGGCTATGAGAATGGTTTCATGAAAAGCTTCAATCAGTTCAGGTGAAATCAATCGGGGACCTTCGGCCAGTTTCAAAGCCCGTTCCAACTTATTGTTTCCTTGCAGATATAGGATGAGATCCTCATAGTTGAGAGGTATGAGCCGGATGCGTTCAGATTCAGGATGCATAATTTCGAAAGATATGCAAATAGGGTATAGTACTATACCTAACCCTGCATTCTTCCCCTGATAATGGCTCCCCAGTATAGTCTTGGCAGTATTTGTCGTTTAAGTTGATACATGCTCCATCTTTCTTTGCTCTGATCAAAAGGAAAGGTTTCCATCGGTTGATTATTGTAATCAAATTCAGCAAGCATCAATTTGCCGTAAGCGGTGACAATTGGGCATGAGGTATATCCGGTGTATAATTTCTTTAACGGCTTATGATCCATCAGAGATATGAGATTGGTGACCATCGTAGGGGTTTGTTTGCGGATGGCAGCGCCCGTTTTGGAGGTAGGCAGACTAGAAGCATCACCCAATGAAAAAACATTTGGGTATCTGACATGCTGAAGTGTTCCCTTATCGACATCCACCCATCCGGCAGCATTTGCCAGCGGACTGTTTTTAATGAAGTCGGGTGGACCTTGCGGAGGCGTAATATGCAACATATCAAAGTTGACCCAGGTTTCGACTCCTTTATTATGCTCACCGAGACCTACAAATTTTGCTTTTTTATTTGGGCCGTCGATTTCTACCAGGTTTTGGAAGAAATTTGTTTTAATGCCATAACGTTCAATAATTTTCAGAAGCGATTTTTCATATTTTGGGACGCCAAATATTTTAGTTCCACCACTCCAGAATTGCACATTGGATTTGTCCAGCAGATTATGTTTTCGCAGGTAATCTGCAGCCAGGTACATGATCTTCTGAGGAGCACCCCCACACTTTACCGGAGTATTTGGACTATGAAACAATATATTACCCCCTTTTAAATTTTTAAGTACTTCAAAGGTGTATGGGGCATACTTAAAACTGTAGTTGGAGGTGACACCATTTTTACCCAATGCTTCTGGTAGTCCTTTGATCGCGCTCCAGTTTAGCTGAATGCCCGGACAAACAACCAGGTAGTTGTAGGTATATGTATTGCCTTCCTTTGTGGTGACACTGTTTTCTTCAGGGTTAAAAGTCTCAGCAGCTTCTTGCAACCATGTTGCTCCTTTTGGAATATAGTCTTTCTCTTCGCGCTCTGTATCCTTGATGTCATATACGCCACCACCGACCAGGGTCCATGCGGGCTGATAGTAATGTTTTGAATTTGGCTCAATGATACCGACGTTAAGATTGGGTTTCTGCAGCAGCAAATATGCAGATGAGGATAATCCAGCGTTGCCGCCACCGATAAATAATACGTCAAAATGAAATGTGGTCATGATACTGTCGTTTCGAGATCGTAATAATCAAACGATTATTATACTGTAAAATTAGACTTCTCTACGTCGGGGTAGGGTAACCAATGTTACATACAGCGATGACCTGTATCATAATGCTTAATGATTGGCCGCGTGATTGGCCAGTCCATTAAATATGAAGGTAAAGCACATTCAGCCGGTGAGTCGGATAAAAGTAAAAGCCGGCAACGTTGATTTGCTGCCGGCTTTTATTTCATAAACGTTTTATTCCGTTTTAATCCAAATTCGCGATTCAACCCTGGTGGGTTGCCGAACTGTTATGATATAGGTTCCTTGGTGCAATAATCTGGTATCCAATAATTGCTCTTTCCATCCACATGCCGGCAAAATGGATTTTCGAAGGATCTCTCTACCGCTTATATCCCATATCTGCAATATTGATTCACTTTCATTGGCTGCATACCAACCTACTTTGACAAATTCCTTGCCTGGATTAGGCGAAAGTACCATGGGCTTGTTTGATACAACATCCATTATACTTTCTACAAATGTTGACTCCTGCGGCATTCCGAGCGATTCAAATTGGTATCCTGTTGAAGGAGAGAATGGATCATCCTGATTCGCTTGCAGTGATAGTACTCCCAAAGTTACGGATTGCTCTGTAACACATCCGTTGGCATCCTTCACTCGCATCATATGCGTACCGGCAGGTATATTCGTAAACACGTTACTTACCTTCCAGGCATTGCAGCTTGAACCGCTCGCATTGCATTTCCGATATCGATATCCATTATTATAAGGACTTCCACCTGTAGCATTTATGGTAAGCATATAGTTTCCCGGATTCGCCGGATCATCAGCATCAATGATAGATGTGATCTGTAGCAAGGTGGGCTCTGTGATAGTTACGGATTTTGTTTTAGTGCATCCGTTATTATCTGTAACGGTCACCGTGTAAGTGCCGGCACTCAGATTATTGTTGGTCTTGGTTGTAGCTCCATTACTCCATAAATAATCAAAGGGGGATTGTCCTCCGTTGACATTGGCTACTGCTGAACCGTTGTTAAACCCATTGCAACTCACATTTTGTTTACCCATACTGATGGACATGGGGACAAACTGGGATACATAGAAAGTCTGGTTTTTAGTGAGTCCCTGATCATCGGTAATAGTCACTCTATATAACCCTGTTCCGAGGCCCGTGATCAAAGGGGTGGTTTCACCAGTATTCCATACATAATCATATGGCGGCAGTCCGCAGTCACCCTGGACTTCAATCAATCCGGAATTCGTGCCCGGACAAATCATTGTTTGCTGTTGTAAAATAATAAGCCCGAGCGGGTCATCAATAAAGCCATCGCAATCATTATCGATCAGGTCTCCACAAAGCTCAATTGCTCCTGGATAGCTAGTCGGATCAAACGGTCGGCAATCCAGATTATCGTTGTACGGATCATTGTCATCATTGGGATCGCAAACGTCTCCTACACCATCATTCTCATTGTCCGCCTGATCAGGGTTATAGTAAAGGATGCAATTGTCACAGGCATCGCCTATGCCATCCGTATCCATATCCTCCTGGTTGGGATTTGACGTGAGCACGCAATTGTCAATGACATCACAAACGCCATCTCCATCCGTGTCTGCCAGGCCTTCATCAATCAGGCCGTCGCAGTCGTCATCCTCGCCGTTGCAGATTTCGGGGGCGCCGGGGTATTGGTTTGGATCAGTGTCATCACAATCGAGCGCGATGCCGAAGCCATCCTCATCGCTATCGGAGCAGAAGAATTCTACTTCAGCCCGAGCTGCACATCCGTACGCATTTCCTGAAATGGTGGCAGTATTGGCGGGATTGTCGAGATAGGCACATATACTGGGAACACTGCAAACATCTAACTGCCATGAATTGACCAAATTCAAATGGGTGATGGAGTTAGGATCTATATTGTCAAGTCCACTGAGTGATGGTAGTATATCGTTCCAGGCAACCGAGAGATCTCCATTGATTGAGTTGAGGCTTGAAAGACCCTCAAGGCTGAAGAGGTCCATATTACTTTGGATGTTGACCCAGCCTCCGACACTTGTAATGGATGAAAGGCCATCCAGATTGACCAAATTCTGACAGAAAGCAATCTGCAGATAATCCCCTGTGGTTTCAAGCGCTTCAAGTCCAGTCAGACTACTCAGTGTGCTATTGGCATAGATATTCAGAAATCCACCAATTGATTGAAGTGAATTCAATCCGCTGAAATTTTCAATCGCATCACTATAAAACAGAGAAGCATCCCCTCCCACGGTGGTCAAGGCGTTAATTCCTTCCAGATTGATCATGGCATTATTGCTTTGAATATACAGATCGCCACCGATGGATGTCAATGCGCCAACGCCTGTCAAATTGATCAATGAAGGATTGAACCAGACACGAAACTCGTTACCGACACTCGTCAATGCATCAAGCCCTGTCAGTGAGGTGAGCGCATCATTACTTTGGATGAACACGTTGGTTCCAATTGTTGTGAGACCTTCAAGTCCTGTGAAACTAGTTAATGCCGCACAGTACGAAACAGCCAATTCCCCACCTATCGTTTCAAGTGAAGAAAGACCTGCAAGGTTGGTCATGACCCCATTGCTATGGACGGCAACATTTCCTCCAACGGAGGTGAGCGAGTTCAATCCAGACATATTTAATAATGAGCTATGGAACCAAACACGGAAAAACCCTCCAATGGTCGTCAGTCCACCCAAACCATTCATACTTGTCATAGAGCCATTTTGAAAAACATCAAAATCCCCACCAATCGAAGTCAATGCGCTTATTCCAGCCGGGCTGATCAGTGAGGCATTGTTAAAGAGCACAAAAGTTCCTCCTATGGTTTGTAATGAGCCTAAGCCTGTCAGATTGACCAGTGAATTATTGCCATTGATATGAAGATAGTTACCGATGGACGTCAGTCCATCCAAACCGGAAAGATTTACGAGCGAAGGATTTGCTTCAATAAAAACATAGTCTGGAACGGCTGCAAGGTTTTCAACGCC
>JBBRDL010000155.1:0-8182 GCA_038203965.1 Chitinophagales bacterium
CTGGAGCAAAAGAAGTTTCTGTCGACGAGGAACTTGGGAGAGTATTGCCGATAGTAGAAGCCCTCGTGACCACTTTTCCCGGTACGATCATATCCGTTGATACCTATCGTGCCGTCGTGGCGGAGGAGGTTATCAAAGCCGGAGCATCCATGATTAATGATATTTCCGGTGGACAATTGGATTTGGATATGTTAAAAGTACTGTCTGAGCACCAGGTTTCCTATGTAACAATGCACATGCGTGGCAAGGCTACAACTATGCAGCAATATACAGATTATCAAAACGTTATAGCTGATGTGTTAAAGTATTTTGTCGTTAGGCTTCGAGAATTACATCAAGCAGGTATTCATGAAGTTATAGTTGATCCGGGATTTGGGTTTGCGAAAACCATGCAGCAGAATTATCAACTTATAGACCAGTTGGGTGTTTTCCGTTTGCTAGGGAAGCCATTGATGATCGGGGTAAGCCGAAAATCAACGTTGTCTAAAACTATAGGAAGACCTGCAGAAGAGACACTTGCTGCTACCACTGCGCTGCATATGGCAGCGCTGCGAAACGGGGCATCGATTTTGAGGGTTCATGATGTCCTTCCTGCAAAGGATGCCATTGCAGTCTATCAGCAGTTAAAGTCAGCAGGCGTGCAATAGGGCACAAAAGATTTAAAGAATAGTAAAAAAAAATCCAGCCAGAAGTTATTGAATTAAATATGCAGCGTGAGGATTCAGAAATAGTGCATCAGGAAGAGGTGAAGAAGCGGAGGCGTTTTTTCTTCTGGGTCGGTCGCATATTCCTTTCAATCATTTTTTTTATACTGGCTGTTGTCTTAATCATCCATATTCCGCCAATACAAAAATGGGGGGTGAACAAGTTGACGACCAGTATTGGCAAGAAGCTCAATGCCCATGTTTCCATCGAACGATTTTCCTGGAACCCGATTTCTGATCTGACCATGCGAAACATTCTAATTTCCTCACCTGATCATCCCGGTGACACGCTCATCTATGCTAATCGACTCAATGTAGATTACAAACGAATCTGGGATATACTCTCCCAACGCATTACGATTAGTCAGATCGGTGTGGAAGATGGACTGTTAAATATTCACCGGATAGCCGGTGACAGTCTTACCAATCTCGATGTCGCATTGCTGCGGTTGTTACCTACCCAAAAAAAGAAGGATACAGGTGATTTCGTATTAGATCTAAAAACCCTCAATGCCAAACAACTGGCAGTACGCGTAGATGATGAATCGACTGGCGCCCTGATGAGTATCTATTTCCATAGAGCGGACATGGAGCTGGATACACTTGATATCACAGGCAAGTATATCGCCATAGGTGATCTTGATCTGGATGAACCCGATATCCGGATGATCACCAGGCTACCGATGGTGGATAGCATTCCTGTTGCGCCGGGTGTTGCGAAGGTATGGTCTCTTGATGTGGGTTCCGTGCATATAACAGATGCAAAATTCAGTGTAGACAACAGAACCAAACCGCTTACTTTTTATCCCAATGGCCGAGGTTTCGACTATGCGCATTTGGTACTGGACGAAGTGGATATTGACATGGATTCACTGGTGATTAGAGGTTGGGATTTCAAAGCGAAAGACATCGATATGCATTTGGTCCACCAGAATGGATTAGAGATCAACACATTTGCCGCCGATAGAGCTACTATATCAAGCAATGGAGTCATCCTGGACGGATTAAAAATCAAAACAGCTGAAAGTGAAATTGACAATTCAATCTCCTTTTTATTCTCCGGCTTCACAGATTTTAAAACTTTTGTGGACTCTGTCAGATTGTCTATCCCTGAATCCAGCATCCGGTTGAATGTAAATGACCTTCTGGCTTTTGTGCCGGGTTTGCAAAGTGTTGAATTTTTTAAAGACAATGCGGATAAAGACATTGTCCTGGAAGGTCAAGTCAGTGGTCACATCAATCGTTTGAGAATTAAAAACATGAATGTCGGATTTGGCCCATTGAGCCTGACCGGTGAATTCCGCTCCCGTGACCTGGCTATTCCCGGATCTCAACTCTTAAGTCTGAAATTGGAAAAATCATCTTTCAGCGCAGCCGCCTTTAAAAGTATCTTCCCTAAAATGAAAATCCCACCTATCCTCGACCGGCTAGGACAGATCAGTTTTAAAGGTGATTTTGATGGATACCCTGATGATTTTGTTGCCTTCGGTACATTCAGCACTTCACTCGGAAAAGTGACACTCGACATGAACCTGAACATCGTCGAAGGCATCGCGGAAGGCAACTATTCCGGAAGCATAGGTATGAAAGATTTTGATCTCGGAAAGTTTATCGATAATCCGGATCTCGGACGCGTAACAATGACAGGAAGGGTGATTGAAGGCATTGGTCTTAATGCATCCACCATGTTTGCAGATGTTACAGGACAATTGACATCGCTTGGATTTAAAGGATATACATATCGAAATGCGCGTATTGATGGACAGGTCACCGGAAAACTCTTTATCGGAACCATGGACATCAATGATCCCAATGTGGACATGCATTTTGAAGGGATGGTGGATTTGCGTGACAGTCTGCCAAGAGTAAATTTTATTTCACGGATCGATAGTATCCATTTCTGGGAGCTTGGACTCTCCAAACAACCAATAGCATTGCAAGGCATCCTCGACGTCAACATGACACTGGGTAGAGTGGATCAGTTGTCAGGATCACTTGAAGGAGAAAAGATTATACTTACCGTAGCGGATTCCAATTATACATTAGATAGTGTAATCCTTATAGCCGCTTTGGATTCGCTTTCCGGAGACAGATTGTTTGAGATTGATTCAGATATACTTTCAGGGACGATTAGTGGAATCTTTGATCCGGTACATCTCCCTAATCAACTACAGCATTACCTGTATGATCAATATCCACGCGCCATGCCGGCACCTTCAAAACCATTGAAAGCAAACGTCACACAAAGATTAGTATGGGATTTAAAAATTAAGGATAGTGAACGATGGTTTGATCTGTTAGGCGTGAAAGAACTCCGGGTCAAAAATACGCTGACACAAGGATCGCTCAATTTGAATGAGGAACGTGTCTTAGGCACCATTGACCTTCCTGAAATTCATTTCAAGAATATTAACGCCTACGTCACGTCCATTTCATTTAGTGAAGCAAGTGGTACCGCGAATATTGACCTTGAACTTGTAGCCGCGGACATCAATGAGGGGATCTTTTTTGAAGATTTTTTTATTACAGGATCTGCAACAGACGATAGTGTAAAGATCAATTTTAAGACCGATCAGTTAGCAGATATTGTAGATGAACTGGATCTGGATATAATGGCAAAACCTAATGGTGGAAACTGGAGTATATCCTTTAATCCTATTCAACTCTCTATGTTTGGCGATGACTGGAATATTCCTCCCGGTAATAATGTCGAAATCAGAAAAGATGAATTTACACTTGATAATTTTGAGCTTCGCTCTTCGACGCAGAAAATCATCCTGGATGATATAGATCATAAGGGGCTGGAAGCATACATTACTGGATTTGATATCAGTTATCTCAATGAACTCTGGATCAATGATAAGTTTGATTTCGCAGGTTTATATACGTTGGATTTTGAGGTAGACAATCTATATGATATGCAGCAATTTGAAGCTGTGCTGAGTTTGCCTGCCTTGTTGATCAACAATGTGCCCTATGGGCAGCTGGTCTTAAATGCGTCTATGAGTAATCCAAAGGATTCTGTCCGTATTGACCTTTCGCTACTCAACAACGAAACCTCCCTCATTGGCAAAGGGGCATATCTTCCTCCCATTAATTCGATTCCGAAGGAGCAACAAAACTATTTGAGGCTTGGATTGACAGCATCAGAATTTCCGCTTGATTTTCTTGAGTTTTTACTTGGCGGAAATATCAGAGACACGGAAGGATCCGTGGACATGACACTCAGTCTCACCGGAAAAGTCAATGCACTCAATCCTAATGGGAAAGGAAGAGTATATAATGGAAGTACAACGATTGACTACCTGGGTGCGGCCTATTCGTTCCATGATCAATCGTTCACAATTACAGAGACTATGATCGACCTTTCGGGCACTACCCTTTATGATGTATTAGGTAATACGGCGACAGTGGATGGTGGTCTCACACATCGTTATCTCAGAGACCTCGGACTCAGTGCCACTTTGAGGTCTGACAAAATTTTGGGGCTTGATGTAACCTCAGAAGAAAACAATGTCTTTTATGGCAAAGGAATAGGTTCTGTCTATGCCGTTTTTTCAGGATCAGTGGCAAATGCAAAGATGGTGATCAACACGACCACCGCTAAGGGTACACATATTTTTATTCCGTTATCAGGAGGATCGGCTAATACAGATCGGGACTTTGTAGTTTTTCTCGAAAATGGACAACTACCCGTAACGCCTGTTACGTTGATAAGCGTCGGAGGTATGGATCTAACGTTGAATATGACGATTACGCCGGATGCTATTGTCGAAATCATATTTGATGATAATACGGGAGAAGTTCTTCGTGGAGAAGGGTATGGTGATCTAACCTTGTCGATGAATCGTCTTGGAAATTTTTCAATGTACGGCGAGTATGCTATTTCTGAAGGAGATTATTTATTTACCAATTTCAGGGTAGTGCGAAAACCTTTTGAACTTGTTCCGGGAGGCGTGATTCAATGGGATGGGGATCCGTACAATGCAAACATTAATATTCAGGCAAAATATAAAGACCTTTCAGCATCCGTATACACCCTGATTGCTGAATATATTGATGCAGAAGTACAGACTGACTTATATCAAGAGGCGAGACAACGCACTAGAGTTGATTTGACCATGACCTTGTCCGGTTCACTGATGCATCCGGATATCGCATTTGATATTTCATTTCCTGACCTTACCGGTGAACTAAAAGGCTATACCACATCGAAAATTAATACGCTACAGGCTAATGAAAATGCCATGTTGCAGCAGGTGGTAGGTTTGTTGATTACCAGATCCTTTTTACCAACGACTTCGGGTACCGGTTCCGGATTGTTGCTTTCAGAGGGTATAAATAACACGTTAAGTGAGCTTATCTCTTCAACGCTATCAAGTTATCTTGGAGGACTGTTGGGTAATTTGATTCCTACCGGTGAAGTGTTATCCGGTATTAATTTTCAGATGAATCTGGATCTTCCAATAGCGCAGGGAGGCTCCGACCAAACCAATCCCCTCGATGATCCTAATGCCACTATCGTTGAATTGGACCTGCCGTTAGAATTTTTTAATGACCGTCTTGAAGTTAAAGTAGGTGGTGATTATGTCACAGGTGCCACTACACTCAGTCAATCTGAGTATTGGGCAGGAGACGTTACGTTTAGGTATGAGCTTACAGCTGATGGCCGTTTGAGTATTAGGGCATACAACCAGAATACGTTAACGGTGGAAGGAAGGAAAAATAAAGTTGGCGCAGGCTTGGCCTATCGAAGAGAGTATGATACCTTCTCTGAATTCCTGGGAAAAAAGAACAAAGTAAACTAACGATTTACCAACCCCACTGGTCAATGCTGCTAGCCCTACATCTTCTAGAACATTGGCAGTTCCCTTTTAACAGGAGGAGATGATTTTTCCTTAGCCTCCGCCTTCGCCTCCGCCTTTTCCCTTATATTTGCATTCCTTTTTAGCGATCATCAGATATATATATCATTATGTTTCAAAGCCTTACGGACAGCCTCGACAATGCGTTTAAGACCTTACGCGGGGATACCAAACTCACAGAACTTAATATAGCTGAAGCTATCAAGGAAATCCGCCGCAGCCTCGTGGCAGCGGACGTCAATTATAAGATTGCCAAGGAGTTTACCGACAAGATCAAGGATAAAGCGATGGGGACTAAAAACGTCCTCAACGCTGTCAAGCCTGGCGAATTGATGATCAAGATCGTCCAGGATGAGATGATTGATCTGATGGGTGGACAGGCCGCGGGGATCAACCTAAAGGGTAGTCCCGCCGTCGTATTGATCGCGGGCCTGCAGGGTAGTGGTAAAACGACCTTTTCGGCCAAACTCGCTAACTTCTTAAAAACCAAAAGAAAACACAAGCCCCTCCTCGTCGCCTGTGACGTCTATCGTCCGGCCGCTATGGATCAATTGACCGTTCTTGGAGAATCTATAAATGTCCCTGTATACAAAGAGATCGATTCCAAAGATCCGGTATCTATTGCCCTGAAGGCAATTGAACATGCGCGCAATCACGGCTTCGATGTAGTCATCATCGATACCGCTGGTCGTCTGGCCATTGATGAAGTGATGATGACCGAGATTCGCCAGATTAAGGAGGCTGTTCAGCCACATGAAACATTATTTGTCGTGGATTCCATGACGGGTCAGGATGCAGTCAATACAGCATTGGCATTTAATGATGTCATCAATTATGATGGGGTAGTCCTGACCAAACTTGACGGTGATACAAGAGGTGGGGCCGCTCTATCGGTGAAGTATACCGTTGGAAAGCCAATCAAATTTGTCAGCACTGGTGAGAAGATGGAGACCATCGATATGTTCTACCCGGACAGGATGGCACAGCGAATCCTGGGCATGGGGGATATTGTTTCTTTTGTCGAGAAAGCACAGGAACAATTTGATGAAAAGGAAGCCAAACGGATTGAAAAGAAGATCAAAAAAAATACATTTGATTTTAATGACTTCCTCGGCCAAATGGCCCAGATCAAAAAAATGGGTGACCTCAAATCACTCATGAGTATGATCCCAGGTGTCGGCAAAGCCATGAAGGATATTGAAATCGATGATAAAGCTTTTGTAAAGATCGAATCGATCATTCAATCCATGACCCCCCCCGAACGCGAGAGTCCCGAACTCCTCAACATGAACCGTAAAATGCGCATCGCCAAAGGATGTGGTCGCGATATCCACGAGGTCAATATGTTTATCAAACAATTTGACCAGATGCGTAAGATGATGCATACGCTCAGCAAAGGAGACAATATGCAGCGAATGATGAGCCAGTTTAAGGGAA
The DNA here is from genome assembly GCA_038203965.1 of Chitinophagales bacterium. Classification (GTDB taxonomy): domain Bacteria; phylum Bacteroidota; class Bacteroidia; order Chitinophagales; family Saprospiraceae; genus Opimibacter. Next base: position 7,007 of record JBBRDL010000155.1, read on the forward strand.
AATAAAAAATAAAAAAGAAAAGAGAAAAAAGAAAAATGATAAGAAAAGAAGGAAAAATGATAGTTTCAGAAAGCTAACAAACCCAGCTCTTCTTCTTCATTTTTCATTCTTCATTTTCCTTTATCCTTTGCCTTGTGGCCGCTGCGCATTCACCGGCCGGCCGGTGCGGATAGTTGTATTCAACTTGGCTTTAGGTTGGGCTTTTTTAAGGTCTTTCGGTAGAGGTGCCAATTTGCCTTTTCCTTCTTCGTGTTCAGCGGCAGGATTTGTCTTGGCGCTTTTTACTTGTTTGGAGTTATTGCCCTGAAATTTAAAAGGTGACTGTTTCATATGCGGATGAAGCTATGTGTGTTAATAAATCGGAATTTTCCGGCTGTAAAGATACCACCCAAACCATAAGTAGTAGCGTTATGTGGATGTTAATTCTCAAATGAGAAAGTGCAGGTCAAACAGTTAGTCGTTTCAATTATCTTATTTCGCAAGGAGTACACAGAGCAGCTGGAGAAGGTATTTGATTTAAAATTGTCAAAAACCGCCTACAACTCAGCGGCAAAATGATTTTATGGCCAGACATTGCGCTGAAAAACTGCATTCTAAAAATCTTCCCCATTACATAAACGAAAAAAAGTTGGGTCGTATTGAGTTGTTGAATTGTATTCTATGGGCAATTGCTCTTTGCCCTTTGCTCTTTACCCAATAGCCCTTTGTCACTTGCGTTCACCCCACTCGTTTTCCTTAACTGCGAAACGCCGGGGAGACATGCTTATCTTTCCAGTACATATCTGCTAACAGCGATTTGTAATGAAACTAATTGTAATTCAAGCTACCAGCTTCCAGTTTAGAGTTTCCAGTTAATAGTAAAAGGCTTTGAAGATTATATGTTTAAGTGTTTAATCGGTTAATCGTTTTAGTGCTGAATGCCCCGCTGCCCCTTACTATCTCAAACTCCAGCTTAACTCCTATCTACTATTTCCTATCTCCTAATTCATAACTCCTAATTCCTAACTCTTAACTCCTAATTCCTAATTCATAACTCCTAATTCCTAACTCCTAATTCATAACTCCTAACTCCTAACTCCTAATTCCTAACTCCTAATTCCTAACTCCTAATTCCTAATTCCTATCTCCTAACTCCTAACCCCTAATTCATAACTCCTAAATCCTATTTCCTAACTT
>JBBRDL010000156.1:0-8132 GCA_038203965.1 Chitinophagales bacterium
GGAGGGTCATCGCAGGCAAGATCAGATACGCTTCGGTGTATGGGGTCAACCCTGGTGGGCAAAACCATCCTCAGGACCTAATGCCAAACTCTTCCCAATTCCCCAAAGTGCTTTAAATACTAATCCTAATCTAGTTCAAAACCCACAATGAGGTATTTTTTTCGAAATTCAATATTTAGTTTGATCATTACGCTGGGTTTCTTCTCGGCACATTCAAACCAATGTCTTGCTCAGAGCAAAACTATAACGGTCACTGAATTAAAAGACAAGATAGCCGGTGCGTGGATAGGTCAAATGATAGGTAACATATACGGATTGCCTCACGAAAACAAATACGTAAATGCACCTGGAGAAGAAAAGTGGCCATACGGCTATACCAAGAATCTAGACAAACTCAAGAAATACAGTGGCGCTTTCTCAGATGATGACACTGACCTGGAATACATGTATTTGTTGCAAATGGAGAAGTTTGGCCCGGAGCCAACCTATGAGCAGCTACGTGAAGCCTGGCTGTTTCATATCAGAGATCGTGTATGGCTAGCCAATCGTGGTGCCTTGGGTTTAATGAAATTCGGATACACGCCACCATTTAGTGGTAGTAAAAATATCAATCCACACTGGTTTCAAATCGATCCGCAGTTGATCAATGAAATATGGGCCTACACAGCTCCTGGAATGGTTGACTATGCAGCGCAGAAATCCGATTGGGCCGCACGCATCACAAGTGATAGCTGGGGTGTAGAGCCAACGATTCATTATGGAGCTATGTACGCTGCAGCATTTTTTGAAACAGACATCAATAAACTGATTCAAATCGGATTAGACGAACTGCCGCCAAACGGAAGATACGCACAGACGATCCGCGATATGATCGCGCTGCATCAGAAGTATCCGGACAAATGGCAGGATGCCTGGAAAGATATGGCCGAAAAATATTACGTCACCGAACCTGACATGACCAAGACGATATGGAACGCTAATCTCAATGGAGCCTGCGGTATACTTGCTATGTTATATGGCAACGGAGATTTTCAACGCACGCTTGACCTCTCCTGCGCCATGGGTTTTGATGCTGACAATCAGGCAGCAACTGTTGCCGGTCTCATGGGCGTCATGTATGGCTTCAAAGCACTCCCGAAAGATTTGTATCTCCCTGTGGAAGGTTGGACTAAACCGTTCAATGATACCTATATCAACATCACTCGACACGAGTTGCCGGATACGACGATCAGTTCCATGATCGATCGTACCCTCAAGATGACGCTTAACCTTATCATTTCTAAAGGAGGAAAGGTTTCAGGTAAAGGCGCAAAAGAAAAAGTGACGATTAATACCGCAGCTACATTTGCAGCACCGCTCGAATTTTTTATAGGCCCGTTGCCGGTGATGGAAGTGAATCGACCGATAGAGTATACATTTTATAGCGATGCGAATAAAAATTATAATTGGTCACTGCTCGGTGGATCAGTTCCACCAGGGACCACCTTTGACAAAGGCAGGATTTCCGGAACACCTTCTGCAGCCGGGCCATATAAAATAAAAATTCAATTAGACAATGGAGGGCAGAAACTGACGAAGGATTTTGATTTATTAGTGCGCAATACCAACATCACAGCTACTGCTGACTCTGTACTTGCTAATGTGCGGGTAGTGAATGAAGTGGTACGTGATTCATGCTGGACCACTTTCGGTAGGTCGATGTATGCTAAGGACGTTGAAGTGATAAGGGATGGTATCGTGGATGGTCCTGGTTCTGTGTTCTATAGTCTGGCTGCAAAAACCAAAATTCCTAAGGTGGATTATTATGGCTATGAATGGTCCGAAGCACAAACGATTGACATGATGGCATTCCACGCCGGAGGCATGGAAGAGTTTGGAGGATGGTTTACATCCCTAAACGTACAATACAAGAATGAAAATGATAAATGGGTTGGGGTGACTAATACTGCTATCAATCCACCGATGCCGGAGACAGGCTATTTAATTTATCAGCCACACTTTGCGGAGTATGTGATCAGTTTTGACAAAGTGACCACTAAAGCAATACGAATCATCGGCGATGCCATGATCCAGGATCACTGGAATAAGTACACCAAGCAAGTATCCGGGTTTACATCTATTACAGAACTCAGCGTATACAAAGCGGTAAACAAATAAGGATGAAGCATAAATCTTTTATATCAACTGTTTATATACCCATGTGTATGATGATCATGCTCCTCCCTGCATGTAATCCTCAGGACACACCTACAGACGATGTGCTTTCCAAAGGTTCTATCACATTATCTAAACAAGTGCTTCAGGATAAAATCAAAGGAGGCTGGGCAGGCCAGACGATTGGAGTAGTGTATGGAGCGCCGGTGGAGTTTAAATACAATGGTTCACTGATCGATGATCATCACATTATTCCCTGGGATGAACACTATGTCAAATACTGGTGGGATAAAAAGCCGGGTTTATTTGATGATATCTATACCGACCTTAATTTTGTCAATGCCTTTGAAAAACACGGCCTGGAGGCCAGCGCAGATTCAATAGCTCATCATTGGTCTAATACAGCTTATCATCTTGCGCATGCAAACCAGGCTTCACGTTATAACATTCTAAATGGTATCATGCCTCCAGCATCTGGGCATTGGAGTAATAATCCACATGCCGATGATATTGATTTTCAAATCGAAGCTGATTTTATCGGCTTGATGGCTCCAGGCATGGTCAACAAAGCAACAGAGATTGCAGATAGAGTAGGGCACGTCATGAATAGCGGAGATGGGTGGTATGGCGGAGTCTTCGTATCCGCTTTGTATTCTCTTGCATTTGTGTCCAATGATCCTGTTTACATCACTACAGAAGCTTTAAAAACTATTCCTGAAGGCACGAAATTTCATGGATGCATTTCTGAAGTTATTGCTGCCCATAAAAAGTATCCTTATGACTGGAAACAAGCATGGTTTGAAGTACAGAAGAAATGGAACGGAGATGTTGGTTGCCCAAAAGGCGTTTTTCTTGGGTTTAATATTGATGCTAAGATCAACTCAGCTTATGTGGCTATAGGCCTACTATATGGAAATGGTGATTTTACTAAATCTGTTGACATAGCCGCCCGTTGCGGTCAGGATGCGGATTGTAATCCTGCTACCGTCGGAGGCGTACTTGGTGTGATGGTGGGATATGAAAACATACCAGATTTCTGGCTCAAACCATTGCAGGAAATCGAAAAAGATAATTTCGAAAGCACAGAAGTATCATTGGAAAAGGCATATGGCTGGAGTATGAAGCATGCTCTGGGCGTCATAGCCCAGGCAGGTGGAAAGACAGACGGCGAAGAAGTGACGATTCCTTTAGCTGCACCTACACCAGTTGCTTTCGAACAAAATTTTGAAAATACATATCCAATCAACCGTATGAAGATCGATGAATCATTTACGGACGAAATCACTTTTGAATTTACAGGCAATGGATACCTTCTATACGGAAATATGGCCAAGCGTTCAAAGATAGATGTGGATTACATCGATCGGATTTCTAAACGAACCTATGGGTCAGAAGCCTTAGGACTGGCCGAAAGAGAGGATCCCTATGTCGCCATCATGGAGGTTTATATTGATGGGACATTGTCAGAGACGGTCAAACTGCCTATGAAGAATACCTCCAGAAGACTCGAACCATCCTGGAAATATCAGATGACGGAAGGCAAACACACTTTGCGTTTAAAATGGATCAATCCGGATCCCGCATATGAATACCGGATCAATGACCTGATCGTTTATTCTCAGACACCACCTAAAAGTAATTTGCCTGCCTCAGGACATTAAGTATGAAGAGATACCTCAGTCATATTATTATTCTCGTTCTACTCACCAGCTTTCTGCCTGGTTGTGATGAACAAAAAACTTCAGGTCCTAAGGCTATGCCGGCTCAGGTGGTCATGTCAAAGGCAGAACTCAAAGACAGAATACGAGGAGGATGGGCAGGTCAAACTATTGGCGTAACCTTTGGTGGGCCGACAGAGTTTCGATTTAAAGGTACCATGATACAGGATTATCAGCCGATGATATGGCATGATCACTATATCAAGGAGACTTTCGAAATTGATCCGGGGTTGTATGATGACGTATATCTTGATCTCACTTTTGTCAATATCCTTGAGCAAGTTGGACTCAATGCACCTGCAGATTCATTTGCATTAGAATTTGCGCACGAAGATTATAAGCTCTGGCACGCCAATCAAGCTGCGCGATATAATATTCTCAATGGAATCATGCCTCCTGCATCAGGTCATTGGATGAACAATCCGCATGCGGATGATATCGACTTTCAGATTGAAGCTGATTTTGCTGGCATGATGACACCAGGCATGACCAATACAGGTTCGGAGTTCTGTGACCGGATAGGACATATCATGAACTATGGCGATGGATGGTATGGAGGTGTTTTCATCTCCGCTTTATACTCCTTAGCTTATACATCGGATGACCTTCCTTATGTCATATCAGAAGCCTTAAGTACGATTCCTCAACAAAGCCTGTTTTATAAGACGATTGCAGATGTGATTCGGTGGCACAACCAATACCCGGACGATTGGAAAGAGACATGGTTTGAGGTCGAAAAAAATCATTCTGCGGAAAAAGGATGTCCTGAAGGGGTCTTCAATTCGTTTAACATCGATGCGCGGTTAAATGCTGCTTACGTTGTTATTGGGCTATTGTATGGAGACAAGGATTTTTATAAAACAATGGATATCGCCACACGGTGTGGCCAGGATTCCGATTGTAATCCTGCTTCTGCTGCAGGTGTATTAGGTGTGATGTATGGATATAAAGGTATTCCACAGTACTGGAAACCGGCTTTGGAAGAGGCAGAAGGATTGAAGTTCCCGTACATGGACATTACGCTCAACGAAGTGTATGATTTAACCTTTAAACATACTTTACAACTTATCGAGCAGCATAATGGTAGGATAGAGGATGATTCCGTTATGATTAAAATACAGGAACCCGCTACTGTTCGTTTTGAACAATGTTTTGAAGGTATGTATCCTAAAGAGGAACGTTACTTACGCCAGGAATTTACAGACAAAAACATTGTAGTGGATTTTAATGGCAATGGGGTAGTTGTCCTGGGCAATGTAAAAAGCAGATGTGGAGTTACAAAAAGTGATTATGTGGCTTTACTTGATATCATGTTGGATGGAGAAAAGATTGAGCAAGTCAAAATGCCTTATGACTACATCGTTAGAAAATACGATATCTACCATAAGTATTTGCTCAATGAAGGTCCTCATCACTTGGAGATCGTTTGGGTCAATAAAGATCCGGAGTTCAGCATGTACATGAAATCAATCGTTATCTATAGCGATTCACCTTCGAAAGCACTCAACCCAATGCACAATTGATATATACATTGAAAGAAAAAAACAGACATACGATATTTCCTTTATTCTTGCCGGTTTGGTTGGTACTGCTTATATTGCTTTTCATTGGTTGCAAAGAAGATGATCCTGCTACACCTTTTGTGCCCTTACTGGAAAATCAAAAAATGCATAGCTTCACTTTTGATAACGAGATAACATATGCCGTCCTGCTTCCTGCTGGATATGATCAATCAACAGATTCATATCCGGTTGTTTATCTTCTTCACGGATACGGTGACGACGAACGGGCCTGGTATACAAGCGGTGGTTTGCAATATTACGTCAACCAATATGCCGGGGAAATAGCCCCGATGATCTTTGTAATGCCAGCCGCCTATTATTCGTACTATGTCAACAAGTTTTCCGGAGATTACCCTTATATGGAAATGATGACAGACGAATTGGTGCCCACCATAGATAGTTTGTTTCGTACCCGAAAGGAACCTTCTTCTCGAGCTGTAATGGGCTATTCGATGGGAGGTTATGGTGCGTTGATTTTACCTGCGCTGAATCCTGATATTTTTACGGTAGGTGTTCCGTTAAGTATGTCATTCCGTACAGATGAACAATACATGGAGGAGCCACAGAATGTATTCAACAGCCAATGGGCAAATCTGTTTGGCGGCTTCGGTGCAACAGGTACGGCAAGACTGACAAACTACTTTACTGAGCATAGTCCGTTTCATTTCTTTGGTACAGGTGATCTTTCCAAATTCGATGATTTGAAAATATTGTTGGATTGCGGAGATAATGAAGAGTCCCTTTCCATCACGAGTGACGAATTACATGCTTTCATGCAAGACAATAAAATCGCACATGAATATCGTGTCAGAAACGGCGGACATTCTTTTGATTATTGGAAAAAGTCATACCCGGAAGCTTTTAAATTTATCAGCAATGCCTTTGTAGACCTTACCCATCCTTCAGAACCTGCTCCGTTCACTATCGGTCCACTGATTGATGATGCCATCATTGAAGCATTGGAGGTGAGTGGTCTTACAGCGAATATCATGACACCGGTAGATTATCTAACCAGTTCAGCAAACTTTCCTGTATTGTTTTTGGTCCATGATTTTGAGGAAGGAAACAGAACTGAGAAGGTCAAGGATATCTTTTCGCTGCTCAGGAATAATATGATATCCGGAAAACTGACAACATCCATCGTGGTCGAGATTCCTGCAGATGAAATAGAAATAACAAATGAAATGATCATTGAAATTATTTCGGTCGTAGATGCTGCATACCGAACCAACAGTGATCAAAACGGACGGGTGATTTTAGGGAATGAGTCAGGTGGTGAAATAGCCTTGAAATTTGTCTCCTTCAGCACTGAGGTATTTAGTTCTTGTTATTTATTCAATGCGTCCTTGCCCGATGAACCCGCCAGTGCATCAGGAGAAGTATTTTATTATTTGGACCAAACCGATGAATGCAGTAGCTATCGAGGGTATCAACAACTCTATAAGGAAATCAGAACGGAAGAATTTGATTATGAATATCGTGTACGGCAAGGATCTCAAAACTATCAGGCTTTTTTGAATGGACTGGGAGAATCATTATCGTCTATCAAGGAAAGACTTATAAATTAATATGAGACAGCTAATCCTTCTATTAACAATCCTTTGGCTTCCTTTAACGACTTTGCTCGCTGAAGAGAATAAGCGCATTGTGGAAGGATTGTCAATGACTAGTAATATTCTTGAACAGGAGGTCAAATATTCAATTGTCCTGCCTGAAGGCTATTTTTCAGGAAAGAAGAATTATCCGGTCGTGTATCTGCTACATGGATTGGGTGATAACGAATCCTCATGGCTTGAGTATGGTCGCATTGCACAGATTGCTGATGCAGCTTTGGCCGAAAAAGAAATCGTACCGATGATTTATATCATGCCGCAGGGATACAGAAATTATTATGTCAACGACTATGCCGGTACGTTTCTTTATGAGGATATGTTTGTCAATGAAATGGTGCCTTTTATTGACACGATGTATAGGACTATCGCAGATAAAGGGCATAGGGCAGCGATGGGATATTCGATGGGTGGTTTTGGTGCATTGATTCTCCCGGTGCGCCATCCGGAGGTATTTTCAGTGAGTGTTCCATTGAGCATTTCCGTCAGGACAGATGCACAGTATATGGTAGAAGATGCCTCTGAATGGAATGATCAATGGGGAAGGTTATTTGGAGGTGTTGGGACAACGGGGGAAGCAAGGATTACAGATTATTATAAGAAGTATTCGCCTTTCCATTTATTTGGTTCACTTAACGCACAACAATTCCTTGATCTTAAACTATTCATTGACAATGGAGATGACGAATACACACTATGTCGCAGCAATGAAGAATTGCACATCCTACTACGAGATTTGGAAATATCTCATGAGTACAGAGTGAGGGATGGTGGTCATGATTTTTCCTATTGGAGAGAAGCCCTGCCTAATGCGCTACATTTTATCAGTGATAGCTTTGAAGGTAATGCGTATCGTGGGGATGAGCCCAGGGATTCAAAAAAAGTGAAGTATCCAAAAGTAAGTTTTGTCCAAAGCGAAAGATATTCGGTTGCATTGCCTCCTGGTTTTGATACTGCTTCCAGACAATATCCGGCCATATACCTATTTGGAGATTTGAATAGTGATCGTAGACAGACGATTGCGGGGTTGGCGCATATAGGAATGAGGGATGGTTCATTGCCACCGATGTTACTGGTCTTCTTAAATG
>JBBRDL010000157.1:0-8021 GCA_038203965.1 Chitinophagales bacterium
CAAAGTAATTATATTTTTGACCTCTTATATGTTTAAACCCATATCTTTCAATAACACTACTTTATCCACCATGAACAAATCAATTACTAAAGCTTTCCTTCTTTGTTTCGCGCTTCTTGCAGGAAAAACCCTTCTGGCGCAGGATTATCTGGTCGAATCTACTTTCCTGGGAAGCCGGAGTCAGGTTTTATTGTCGCTATTGTTTCAACAGCCTGTAGATTATGGTGTTGATCTATACAAGATTCGCTATAAAACGAATGGTAGTGATCACCTGCCTGATACTGCTTCCGGACTCATGGTCATACCACAGGTACCAGGCGGCACCCTTTTGCCAATGGTCATGTATGAGCATGGGACCACCGATGGCCCAGAAGATGTCCCTTCAGCGTTGAGGGGGGGATATGAGGTAGCTATGGCATACGCTGCTTTTGGTTTCATTACGGTTGCACCTGACTTTCTTGGCCTTGGAGATTCCCGTGGTTTTCATCCTTATGTACATGCAGCAACTGAATCCTCAGCCTCTCTGGATATGCTTAACGGAAGTCTTGAATATCTGGATGTGAATGAGCCTGAATGGGATCCCAATTTTCTGTTTGTTGCCGGTTACTCTCAAGGTGGACATGCGTCCATGGCTGTGCATAAGGAAATAGAGGATTTCTGGTCTTTTGTATACCCTGTGACCGCTGCCACCCATATGTCAGGTCCATATAGTATTTCTGGCGTGATGAGAGATCTGATTCTGAGTGATGCATCCTATGGTTCTCCTGCATATACAGCTTATATCATGTTAGGATATCAGGAGGTGTATGGAAATATCTTCAATACGATCAGTGACATCTACAAAGAACCTTTTGCTACCTATGTAGATAGTTTTTATACCGGGATGATTGGTCTTGGCGAATTAAACGATCAATTGATTGCAGCGCTTGCAGTTGATGGCGATACGATCAATAAGCGTATGTTTCAAGATAGTATTATCACGGCGATAACCTCGCAGCCTGACCACCCGATCAATGTGGCGCTTAGGGACAATGACACGTATGACTGGGCTCCATCTGCACCGACACGTTTGTATTATTGCGGTGGGGACGAACAAGTCCCTTATCAAAATTCACTAGTAGCTGAATCTGCTATGCAGGCAAATGGCGCTGTTGATTTGCAGGCTTTGAATCTCAATCCAACCTTTTCACATGGCGAGTGTGTACTCCCGGCAGTTATTGAGTCCATTGCATTTTTCAGATCCTTTGTTGATCCATCCGCCTTGGAAGATCTTAACAAAACCGCAGCCGAACTCAAGGTTTTTCCAAATCCTGTTTTTGATGAACTCGTTATTGACTGGGAAAATGCAAAGACAGGCATGGTTTACGAAATCATCAACACAAACGGACAGACCATTTCTAACGGACATAGTTATCTCAACAGGATATCCGTTGACCAACTGGTCAGTGGTATTTATATGATTATATGTAAAGCCGGTGGTGAAACACGAGTCGCAAGGTTTATACATCAATGAGTATACACATAGACCGATTTGAGGAAGAAATCCACTTTTTAATTGCGGAGCGAGGCAAGGAATATTTTGACGCTCACCAGGTACTCATGTTGCAACAGACGACGGAAGGCTGGTCAGCTGTCATAGAGGGATCGGAGACATACCAGGTATTATTAGAAGGACATGACGTGATTTCCCAATGGCATTGTACATGTCCTTTTGGGCATGGCCCTGTGTGCAAGCATATTGCAGCCGTGTTGTATGGTGTGCGCGAAGAGATACTGATCAACAGGGCCAATGCCAGTGGGGAGATCGAACGCTGGATTGATGAGGCATCCCCTGAAAACCTTAGACGTATCTTAAAAGTCGCGGCAAGAAAACATGAGGACGTGCGAGCGGCCGTTTATTCCGCTATGAAAAAATAATTGACTTTTGGGTAGATATGTCCTTGATTTCGTCAGGCATAAACAAACAACAGATGAAAACAAAAGCTGATATCGTCAATAACTGGCTACCGAGATATACCGGCATGTCGCTGGATATGTTTGAAAAATATATTCTCCTGGTCAATTTTTCCCATTATGTGGATGTGTTTGCAGAGAAATTTAACGTGGATGTTTATGGAAGAGGATTGTCCATGCAATGTGCGACGGCAGAACATATAACGATTATCAATTTTGGCATGGGCAGTGCCAATGCTGCCACGATCATGGATTTACTCATGGCCATCAAACCTAAAGCATGTTTGTTTCTGGGAAAATGCGGCGGATTAAAGCAAAAGAAAAACAATGTTGGCGATCTCATTCTTCCAATAGCTGCCATACGTGGTGAAGGAACTTCAAATGATTATTTCCCATCAGAAGTGCCGGCCCTACCTTCTTTTGCGTTGCAAAAAGCTATTTCCACTACGATTAGGGATTATTCTAAAGATTACTGGACAGGCACTGTATATACCACCAATCGGCGGGTTTGGGAATTTGATTTGAAATTTAAAAGTTACCTCAATAAAATCCGCGCCAGTGCCATTGACATGGAGACGGCTACATTGTTTAGTGTCGGATTTCATAATGGGATACCTACCGGAGCTCTGTTACTGGTATCCGACATGCCGATGGTGCCTGAAGGTGTTAAAACAACCCATAGTGATGTCACTGTCACCAATACGTTTGCAATCACTCATCTTGATATTGGCATCGACTCCTTGCGGCAGTTGATTCATAATAAACTGACGGTAAAACACCTGAAGTTCTGAAGCTTAGCATCAGCAAAGAATGTAAGGGTGTTCCGCTCAGCACAATCTGTCCACTGTCACCAGCCAACTGCCTTCTTTTGGTAATTACAATCTCCTAACATCCTACAAAAATCATAATCGCGCAGAGCCGCAGAGACGCAGTAGACCATCATGCTCATCTGACCACACTCAACTATCAACTATCAATTATCAGCTTTATCCTCCTCCGCTTCTTCGGGTTTAACTTTGCCTAAGTAGGTAGGAAGTTCCATACCCGCCATATTGAAGAGTTCATTTAAAGGTGGAACTGACTTGTACATGCCTGAAATAAACTTAGAGGTATTATTGCCCGAACCTTCCTGGTTATTGCCTCCTTCCCAAACCGTAACCTTGTCGATTTTAATATTTTTAATGGCCTCCACTTGTGTCTTCACGAGTTCGGGAAGTTTATCTGCTATGAGCATGAGTACAGCATCGCGCGGATTACCTCCTACGGCTTTGACGATTTCATCAAAGCCATCGGCTTGTTTCTGAAGGACCTCATACAAACCTTTAGCTTCCGCTTCCTTTTGCATAAAGACTGCATCGGCCAAACCACGTGCTATTAACCTTGTTCGTTCCGATTCAGCTTCGGCATCAATTTCGATTCTTCGTTTGGTAATTTCAGCTTGAACAATGACATCAGCCTCTCTTGAAGCTCTTTCTCTGTCAGCGCGCGCAAGCTCTGCATCCTTTTCAGCGAGATACGATTCCTGAAGTGAATTTGCCGCCTGAATCTTTTCAGCAGCTGTTGCTTTTCTGAGCGCCTCTGCTTCTTTTAGACGTCGTTCAGCATTTGAAATAGCCATACGCACTTTAGCTGCATTTTCTCCATCAATAGCATTGGCCTGAGCAGTGGCCTCACCCACCATCGCTATAGCATCCGCTGCACTGACAGAAACTCGCTTTTCCTTATTGGCATTTGCTTCACCGATGCTACCATCACGATTTTTTTCAGCAACGCTTTGTTTAGCATCGTTGATAGCTTTTGCCGCAGCTTCTTTACCTAATGCTTCTATGTAGCCACTTTCATCCTGGATATCGGTCACATTGACATTGATCAGCATAAGCCCAATTTTTTTTAATTCACTGCCTACGTTTGAACTGACATTGGTGAGAAACTTATCTCTGTCAGAATTGATCTCTTCAATATCCATCGTGGCTACGACCAATCTCAGCTGGCCGAAAATGATGTCTTTTGCTGTTTCCCTGATCTCATCATTAGTTTTGCCAAGAAGGCGCTCTGAAGCAACCTCCATAATACCAGGTTCATTACTTACGGCCACTGTAAAACGTGATGGCACACTCACCCTTATATTCTGTCTGGAGAGTGCACCTCTCAGGTCTACATCGATACTGATAGGGGTCAGATCCATATACTGGTAATCCTGGATAACAGGCCAGATAAAAGCGGCACCACCTGCAAGACATTTAGACGATTGTCCTGTCCCCGTCTTACCATAGATGACAAGGATCTTATCAGAAGGACATCGTTTATACCTTGAAATAAACCAAAGCAGCATAATAAATATCAACCCGACGAGACCGGCAATAATGACTACAAAAGAACCTGATAAATCCATGCGTATTGACTTTTTAAATGTGGTTAAAAAAGAGAATTTCTAAAAGCAGATAATTAATATAACAAGAAAAACAACTTATAGCAATTGAATAGATTCATGGCCTGAAAGAGCTGCCATTTGTTCAACCTTTAGGGTATTGTCTTCCATAATTTCTATGACTTTTACGGCTGTGCCTGTCTTCAGAACTTCGCCGTCTGTCATCGCATCCATTTCTCTGACCCGACCATCGATTAAGAGGTGAACTTTACCCTTGCCTAGTTGATTTTCAGGAATAGTCAAATATACCTCAGCGGGCTGATCAAGTGCATGATAGAAATTCAGTGTACCTGATTGTTCCAGTTGGGCAAATTTATACATGAGATAAGCTACGATAAACATAGCAGCCGTTCCTGTCAATCCGGAAGCGATGACGGCAATCCATATGCTCAGTTGATTTCCTAGTGCCAGCACACCTGTCCATCCGAAAAAAGTAAAAAAAGCAATTATACTCCTTATAGAAAGTGCAGAAAACCCGTCTTCGAAAGAATCTGTGTCGCCATCGTGATCAATATCACCAACGTCATCAGCGTCAAACCCAATGAGAAGCAGGATAAACTGAATGAAGAATAAAACGCTGAAAATGATGGCTATAAACCAGAATATCTGATGAGCTGAAGACATTGCCTCCCACCACTGGTTTATTGAAATACCATTTACCACAGTCTATTATTTTTGCGAATCCGACAAGATAACATGTATTTGGCAGGAAAGATTCTCTCTTTTAGACCAACAGGCCACGAACATCTATATTGAAAGTTAGAATAGCAGATAGAATCATATGGTAAAAATTAAGTTAATTTTGGCCTTTCAGCATAACCAACCATCGTGGACGTAAAACTATTCAGTGGAAAGTATTCAAGTTATCTTGCAGAGAAGATAGCAGATTATTACGGTTACTCCCTTGGTAAATGGGAACTGGTAAAGTTTAGTGACGGGGAAATGCAGCCCGTGATTGAAGAATCTGTTCGTGGATCCTATGTTTTCTTCATACAGTCCACAGCTGCCCCGGCAGATAACCTCCTGGAGCTCCTCTTGCTGATCGATACTGCAAAGCGTGCTTCGGCAGATTATATTACTGCAGTCATCCCCTATTTTGGCTATGCCCGTCAGGACCGGAAGGACAAACCGCGCGTGCCTATTTCTGCTAAGCTTATCGCAAACCTTATAGAAGCGGCTGGTGCTGACCGAATTATGACCATGGACCTCCATGCTGATCAGATTCAGGGATTTTTTGATATTCCTCTGGACCACTTAAAAAGCAACGCCATATTTGTGCCATACCTTGAGGGTTTGGATAGGGAATCAGTGATTTTTGCGTCTCCTGATGTAGGCGGTGTCAAAAGGGCTAGAAATTATGCCAACCATTTCCAATGTGAATTGGTCATCTGTGATAAATACCGTCGCCGGGCTAATGAAGTTGCTGGCATGACCGTCATCGGAGATGTGCAGGGTAAAGATGTTATACTTGTGGATGACCTGGCGGATACGGCAGGTACTTTGTGCAAGGCGGCTGATGCGTTGGTGCAGAAAGGTGCAAAAAGTGTGCGGGCGATCTGCACACATCCGGTATTGTCGGGTAAAGCCTATGAAAATATTGAGTCATCCCAATTGACCGAACTCATTGTAACGGATACGATTCCATTACGCAGGCAGTCACCTAAAATCAAGGTGTTGTCTTCTGCCAAACTCTTTGCGCATGCGATACGGAATACGCATGAGCATCGGTCGATATCTGCTTTGTTTCTTGGGGATTGAGGAAAGCTGGTCTGGTCCACTTCAGGGAAGATTATCCACGTACTTTTTATTCTCTTGATGCAGCTAACTTCAAGAAAATCAAGGGAATGCTAACTGAATATTTCAGAAAAATACGACAATAGCTTTGCGGGCTCTTTTCAGTCAATTTTTCCATTTAATCTATAATCCTATCCCCCGCTATACACCTCTCGATTTCTAGCATTAGGAATAGCACAAGAAATCCAATTCTTGCATTACATACTATTAATCTGATATTTATACATTATAATAAATATTTATTTTTGTTTTATTACTGGCCTCAACCTAGCTAATAAAGCCATGTGATGCTGCTCATTAGCATAACTTGGGACCTTCACCAGAATAATTTTATGCTTAAGACCAGATTTTTTATCTGAAAATCATACCTTTGCGTGCCCTTATGGAAACAGGGGCTCAAATATTTAGGTTATGGAAGTTATGACATTGAACGCCTCGGCCAGAACAGACCTGGGAAAAGTTGCTACAAAGGCGGTTCGCAAAAGCAATCTCATCCCATGTGTTTTATATGGTGGGAATGAATTACAACACTTTACCCTGGCTCCACTGGATCTCAGAACACTTGTTTATTCTCCTGATTTTAAAGTGGTTGAAATCAACCTGGGAGGCCAGATACACAAATGCATCCTTAAGTCTGTCCAATTCCATCCGGTAACTGACAGCATCATGCATATTGATTTTCTGCGCCTGATTGAAAATCATCCGATCAAAATTGAGATTCCTATCAGTTTTGAAGGGGTTGCTCATGGCTTGAAAGCTGGTGGCAAACTCATCAAGAAGATGCGGAAGGTTAAAATCAAAACCATACCTGAAAATCTGATTGATAAAATCGTGCTGGATACGACTTCCATGGGACTTGGGCAATCACAGCGAATAAAAGATCTGTTACTTGCGGAAGGTGTTATAATCCTGAACAATGAGAATATTCCTGTTGCCACGATTGATATCCCAAGAGCACTTCGTGGAGCTGCTGCTGAAGACGCAACTACACCTGCTGCTAAAGCTGCCGCACCTGCTAAGGCTGCTGCGCCTGTCGCAAAAGCTGCTGCACCTGCTAAAGCTGCCAAAAAGTAATAATGCACGAAGGTGATTGGCTTTACGAAGCTACCACCAATGAAAATGATAAAGAGCATCCTTCGGGATGCTTTTTTAATTTTGATCTATGTCTTCATCTCTTTTGCATATAGGTTTGGTTCAATTCGACATAGCCTGGGAAAGGCCCGAAGAGAACATTCGCCAAATTGAAAAACTACTGGAGCAATCTGAAGGGCTGGATCTCGTTGTATTACCTGAAATGTGGTCAACCGGTTTTTCGATGCGGCCTGAAATCATTGCTGAATCTTATCAAGGCCCTGCGATCGAATGGATGAAAGAGCAGGCTCAGAGAAGAAATTACGTTATGACCGGAAGTATTTCCGTGAAGGAAGGCGCTCATTACTTCAATCGGTTATACTTTACATTCCCGGATGGCCGGATAGCATGGTATGACAAAAAACACCTCTTTTCTTTTGGCCAGGAGGATCGTCATTATACACCGGGTAATAAGAAGTTGCTGATCGAAATAAAAGGATGGAAAATAATGCCTGTGATCTGTTATGATCTTCGCTTCCCGGTTTGGTGCAGAAATACAGATATGTATGACCTTATGTTAGTTGTTGCAAACTGGCCCGTCCCCAGAATCCATCACTGGGATGCTTTGCTGAGGGCAAGGGCTATCGAAAACCAATCCTATGTAGCGGCAGTCAACCGAATAGGGGAGGACGGAAGCGGTCTACAGTATAATGGTCACAGTGCGCTCTTTGATATGAATGGCCAGGAGGTCCTGGGTCTTGGAGAACAAGAGGGC
>JBBRDL010000158.1:0-8012 GCA_038203965.1 Chitinophagales bacterium
GACAGGATGGAAAATAAAAGAAGCCCGCAGGGCGCACGGTGATGTGTTGAGCAGCGCCCCCATTTTGGGATCGGCGCAGCCAATCCTTCCTCCTCCGCAAATGAAATAGGTGGCATTTTCATTTTAGGTCGCGTTCCTCAAGCCATTTGGCTTGATGGACAGGATGGAAAATAAAAGAAGCCCGCAGGGCGCACGGTGATGTGTTGAGCAGCGCCCCCATTTTGGGATCGGCGCAGCCAATCCTTCCTCCTCCGCAAATGAAATAGGTGGCATTTTCATTTTAGGTCGCGTTCCGCAAGCCATTTCGCTTGAATGGACAGGATGGAAAATAAAAAAAGCCCGCAGGGCGCATATTATGTTGGTCGAACTACGGATGTCGATCAACGTTTGATCCGTCATACACGTGGTGAGGTGTCGTATACCAAAACCAGGCTTCCGGTTGAGCTTATCGTTCTGCTTTCATTTCCCAATGAATGAAAGTAGTTTTAATGGAAAAGTATTTAAAGTTAGGCTCAGGAAGGGCATTTGCGGCTAAGCACTTTAGGTGAGTGGGTATGCACTGGCTGGGTCAATAGGATGATTGTGATCTTAAATAGGAATCCAGAAATAAAAAAAAGGAATTGAGCGAGATAAAAGAACTCAAACATAACGAGTCATAACATTGCATCCCCCCAGCAGGGCTTATCACACAAACAATGATTTCCGTAACTTTCAAAAGCAACGCATGGACACAGCTCTCTGTCAGACATACTGCCGGCAATCGCCAAATATTCTCTTACTTTCACTTGTCAATTATCAATTATCAATTTTTCTAAGCATGATGGCTACAAATCTTCCGATCCACGCAATCCTCATAGGTGCCGGCCCCCTGGGTATTAATATCTATCGCCATGCATTGAAGCGAAGTGATATTATCATCACCCACGTCCTGGATATAGATCAGACCCTTATGGGAAAAGATATGGGCGAACAATCCGACCTCGACCCATCTGGAGTCTTGATTTCAGACAAGATCAGCGATAAAGACAAGATTCAGGTCGCGATTCTCGCTACTGTATCTGACCTGCCTCGCATAGGACCTCAAATTTTAGCTTTGATAGAAGAGGGATTTCCTGTCGTGTCCACTTGCGAAGAGCTCTTCTATCCCTGGGAGAGTTCAGCAGAATGGTCTGAAACAATTGACATGGCTGCCAAATCCAAAGGAGTAGCAGTGCTGGGTACAGGTGTGAACCCCGGATTTCTCATGGATGCCCTTCCCGCGATGTTGACAGGATTGTGCAATCTGGTGGAGAAAGTAGAAGTGCGACGATACCAGGACGCCCAGTTCCGACGTATTCCTTTTCAAAAGAAAATCGGTGCCGGCCTCACTTTCGATGAATTTGAGAGAAGAAAGAACGAAGGTACACTCCGCCATATCGGACTCTCCGAATCTATGCAGTTTCTTGCACACCAGTTAGGTTGGACGCTTGAGAAAGTAGAAGATCGGATCGAACCAGTCATCGCGCACCGCACTATACAAGCTGAAGCCATGACGATCCATTCAGGAATGGTCGCCGGCGTACGCCAGACAGGCATAGGTTGGGTCAATGGCGAAGAAAAAATCAAACTCAGCTTCCAGGCCTCCGTCGGCGAACTTGATTCATATGATGAAATCGAAATCTTCGGGACACCACATATTCGTTCACGGATTATGAATGGAGTACATGGAGACATCGCCACTTGTGCCATTATCCTCAATGCATGCAAATCAATTCTCAAAGCAACACCAGGCCTCCGCACAATGGCCGACATACCGATGATCACCAGCGTGGGCACTTGAATATCAGTGATCAGTAATCAGTGATCTAGTGATGGAGTGATCTGGTGATCTGCGAACCGGGGATCTACTTTCTACAAACACCTACTAAAAACTACCTACTATCATAAAGACATATCAACTCCGCATCACCGGCAAAGTGCAAGGCGTCTGGTACAGGGCATCTGCAAAGGACAGCGCAATTGCATTCG
This sequence comes from Chitinophagales bacterium, assembly GCA_038203965.1. Taxonomy (GTDB): domain Bacteria; phylum Bacteroidota; class Bacteroidia; order Chitinophagales; family Saprospiraceae; genus Opimibacter. The sequence continues at coordinate 2,008 of JBBRDL010000158.1, forward strand.
GCTTGACAGGCAAAGTCTGGAATGAACCTGATGGCGCTGTCTCAGTTATTGTACAAGGTCCTGACAAGAAAGTCTCTATGTTTATCGAATGGTGCAAACAAGGTCCCATTCTCGCGAAGGTGAAAGAAGTGATTGTTACCGAACAACCGATGAGCGAAATCTATCCAAGCTTCGAGATTGTAAGACAGTGAGAAAGTAAGACAGTGAGAAAGTAAGACCGTAAGAAGTTTGGGCATGGCCGTTGCAGGAGCGCTGCGGTGAGAATAGTCGAACTGTTTGTTCCTGAGACCATATAAATACTTCACTAAATTCCGATGAAGATTCCATATTGAATTCTTATGGTTGCAGGTGCAAACTCCAGCAACGGCAAGCCGCTTTTAGCGTCTATGGGCCAGGAGTCAAGTGAAATCAAAAATCAACTCCCCCTTTTAGGCAGGGGGTAAAAAGGCATAGGTTCATTCCTTTACCTAAACAAAAACGTATACTCCCTCCTACAAGGGTACACACCAGCCGGACAAACCCACTCCGGTCCCGTTTCAATCAGTCGCACAGCTTCACCATCATATGACTTGTCACGCGATGATGCGGTGACGATTATATCCACGGGCCGCCCGTCTTCCTTGACATTAAATTCAACAGTAACTTTTCTGCGGGCAGATGAAGCTTCTGTTGATAATCGCAATGTCGAAGAGGATAAGATGTGCCTGTTCAAATGAAGAAAAGATTCTGTAGCAATAAGTTTTGTTGGTAAAACAGGCCCTTTACTTTTTGCTGCCGCTTGAGCTGATGAAGGAAGGATGACACCTGGTTTGAGGCCTACATGAATATTTTCTTCTCCTTGTTTGATGATCTGTAGACTGTCACTATATCCCGTAAATGTCACCTGGACAACAGCCTCTGACTCAGGAATGAACAACTCGAAGTTGCCATCAATATCCGTGTAAAATAATTGGTTGGTATAACTGACGGATAGCTTGGCAAAACCAATCGGATCCCCATGTAGGGCATCTACCACACGTCCTGTCACCCGACGATTCATCATGTCCGGGTCCATCTGATTAGCATAGTATCCTTCGTCCCTTTGTATTTTTGACCTCTGAACTTCCGATCCCATTGCCATATTATCCATCACTGCTTTTTCTTCATCTTCAGTTGGAGATGTTGCTATTGTATTTGATACTGGTTCATCATCTGTTGCAACTGGTTGTGATGCCGTAACTTCAGTTTTCGCTGCTGCTCCTGACGATACAGAAGGTGCGACAGGAATACTTTTTTTATACTCCTTTTCAGAAGCGGTTTGTTTGTTTACGGTTCTATCCATGGCTGGTTGAGGTGCCTCTATTTTGGTTTCGTCATCCGCTGACATCCTCGCATCTGTTTCCATGGCAATGCCTGAACTGACTGTATCATTGAGAAGAATCGAATCAGGTTCCACAAATACAAAAACAGCTTCTTCAGATTGTTTTTCGATGCGTGTGATGACAGCAAATGTAGCAATGATGACAAGCACACTTGCAGCAATAGCCGTAACTGTAAGATTCGGGATCAACCATCTTCTTCTGGTGCGTTTAGCAACAATGATTTTTTCTTTGAGCCTTTCAAGATGCTGCTCATGTGGACCATCCGGATGGGCATGAAACCCTTCGAGCGCATCGGCCACAAATGGGTCTTCCTTGGCGATCTCTACCAGGCGCACCCTGTCCTTCTCAGATAGAGTACCTGAATTAAGTTCACGGAGCCGGTCCTGTATCCACTTATATGTCAGTTCCTGATCCAAGGCGTTGTTTGGTTTGTATACACTTTTTCAGGTTTCGTCTTCCATTCTGAATGTTTGATCGCACATGATCCATCGACAACATAGTGATTTGACAAATGTCGGCATAAGATCGTTTTTCAAAATAAAACATTCTGATGCACACCTGCTGTTTGTCTGGCAATAGTTCGATACAATGATGAAGCTGGTCCGCTATGTCTTCCGGTACATTGAAATCAAATTCGTCATCCTCCTGATGCACTTCACGACCGTTTTGCATAACAGGATCATCCAGAGAGACTGTTAAGAGATTGCTTTTCTTACGCAGGTGCTGGAGGCAGTGGTTTTTGCTGACCATATAAAGCCATCCACTAAAATTGTCCACCTCATGGCCGGGAAGTTTACGGTTGAGATGCTCGTATATATCCATGACAGCATCCTGTGCTGCCTCAGGCTGTCCCAGATACTTGAGACATACACCATACACAAGCTCCATGTACCGGAGGAAGAGTGTACCCAATGCATCTTTATCACTTCCGGTGCGAAAGCGTTCAATGAGTATTTTATCCGGTATCTGTTGGCTTGACAAGCTCGTGTATCCTTAGGTGTATTATTGTCCGTTTTTTTCAGCGGCACTCGCTTCATGAATGGTTTCTTCCATGAGTTGCCAGTACTCGTTGAATAGTGGTTTTAATCCTTCAACAAACGCCTGTGTTTTTAAAGGTATTGTCTCCAGTGTTTTATAGGTGATGCTCGAGGCTTTTGATTTCTCTCCGACCATACCCAACTGGTTGATCGGCCACAAGACCATACTGTAGAAAAAAATGCCTATTACTAACATGACTATCCCACCAAGAATTTTGTTTGATCCGCTGAGTTTGCCTTTCTTGAAAGAAGTATCAATTTTTTTAGCCAACCAATGAATGATGAAGATAAGCAACACCAAAATGGCGATGGTCCCAAAGATGAGCGCGAAAACTTTTCCTATTTTAAAGGTGCCGGTCAGGAAATCCATCAGCCAGGGAGAAATCTTTAAGGTGATCAGTAGCGCCGCCGTATAGGCGATCACCATGATCAGCGTTCTGAGAATTCCTTTGGTATATCCCATCCAGAATCCAGCTAAAGTAAAGAGAAGCAATACAATATCAATAATCATTTTATTTAATATTTAATCGGATTAGTTCATTCAACCATCTCCTGCACGCTACAGTTTACTACCTCGTGCCATGAAAACCCGGATAAATTTACCTTTTGATCGCGGTACTAGCGATTGATATTGTTTTCTTTTATATATTCGAAGCGTTAAATGGATCATTAGGTTTAATCGAGTCGCAAACCTTGAAGTATCTTTTAATCATAACACTCACCCTTATTCTGGACTACGCTCGCGCCCAAACGACTGTCCAGCCCACAGGTACCATACCTGAGGTATTCCTTATTGGGCAATACGAAGCACACTATCTAAACCTTTCCAAAAAGCATCCGGCAGCCTTTATGTCCGTATATAATAACAACATTGACCAGGCTTACAAAGGATGGAGTGAATTGCTCATGGACATAGAGGATTATGCATTGGATATCCATTTTGATATCAAAGGCGTGAAGTTGTGGCTCAATGTGTATTTCAATCCAGATGGTACGATTGCCCATCTCGCTTTTTTCCCCAAACCCAATAGCCGTAATGTCCCACAAGAGCACCTGATTGCTTTTTTCAAAAGTTTCGTCAGACAGTATCATTTCATAGACACGGCCGATAAGGGATTTCAACACAGTGCAAGTGCTTCTTTTCCTACCTTCTTCCACCGCACCACGCCAGAGACAGCAAGAAATAATTAGGGAATAGCAAAACAAAGTTGGAGAAAAAACAAAGTTGGAGAAAAGAAAAATCAAAGTTGGAGAAAAGAAAAATCAAAGTTGGAGAAATGAAAAATCAATGTTGAAGAAAAGAAAAATCAATGTTGGGCGTAGGTTGACCTACGTCCTCGGCAGACAAATCAAAAGGATTATAGGTTAGCGCATGATCTGTGAGCCGTTTTCAACGGCCAGAAAAGACTATCAAAGAATTGTTACTTCTCCCCCTTTCAGATGGTAGGGGGTTAGCAAGGCCAAAAATTAGGCTTCACCGTTTTCAACGGCCAGAAAAATCAACCAAAGAAGCCCATTACCTCATATTTCTCTTTTCTCTCATATCTTTGCCCTCATGGCAAGTGATTTGACACAATACACCGAAGAAAACATTTTAACCCTTGACTGGAAAGAACATATCCGGATGCGTCCAGGTATGTACATCGGTAAACTGGGCGATGGTTCCACCCCGGATGACGGCATCTATGTCTTGCTCAAGGAAGTGATTGACAACTCCATTGATGAGTATGTCATGGGTCATGGCAAACAAATCGATGTCGAAATCAAAAAAAATACCGTCACCGTACGCGACTATGGACGGGGTATTCCACTTGGAAAAGTAGTAGAATGCGTATCAAAAATCAATACGGGAGGTAAGTATGATTCCAAAGCATTTAAAAAATCCGTTGGATTGAATGGCGTTGGAACAAAAGCGGTCAATGCACTATCTGATTATTTCCTGGTGCGCGCCATCCGGGAAGGAAAATCAAAAGAAGCCACTTTCCATCAGGGTGAAATAAAAACAGAATCAAAGATTATCAAATCTGCCGAAGAGCAAGGCTCCATCTTCACGTTCATCCCCGATGAAACGATCTTTAAGGAATACGAATACCGCGATGAATTTGTCGAACAACAATTATGGAATTATGCCTGGCTCAACGCAGGCCTGAAGATCAAATACAACGGGAAGATATTTCATTCCAAAGACGGACTTCTCGATCTGCTCAATCGTAAAACATCAGGAGAAGAAGTCCGCTATCCGATCATTCACCTCAAAGGTGAAGATATCGAAATGGCACTGACCCATGGGCAGCATTATGGCGAGCAATATTACTCCTTCGTCAATGGCCAGCATACGACACAAGGTGGAACACACCTCAATGCTTTCAAAGAAGCTATCGTAAAGACACTTCGCGATCACTTCAATAAAAACTTTGATCCTAAAGATGTTCGTTCGTCGATCATCGGCGCGATCAGTGTTCGTATCGAAGAACCTGTATTTGAATCACAGACCAAAACAAAACTGGGTTCTAACAACATCGCTCCCGACGGACCAACCGTACGTTCGTTTATCAATGATTTTCTCACACAGCAACTTGACAATTTTCTTCACAAGCATCCTGATGTAGCTAAGGAACTCCTTAAAAGAATTCAACAATCTGAACGAGAGCGTAAAGAGATAGCAGGTATCAAGAAGTTGGCCAATCAACGTGCGAAGTCAGCAAACCTGCACAATAAAAAGCTGCGTGATTGTCGCATCCATTACAATGATAACACCAAGGTGGATGCTGAATTAAAAGACAGGAGTACCATCTTCATCACCGAAGGGGATTCAGCTTCAGGGTCACTTACCAAAGCACGTGATGTGCAGTCACAGGCCGTCTTCTCTTTGCGTGGTAAGCCGCTCAACTGCTATGGCATGACGAAGAAAGTTGTGTACCAGAATGAAGAATTTAACCTGTTGCAACATGCCCTCAATATCGAGGACGGACTTGAAGATCTGCGCTACAATCGCGTGGTGATCGCCACCGATGCGGATGTAGATGGTATGCATATCCGTTTGTTACTACTGACCTTCTTCCTTCAGTTTTTTCCAGATATCGTAAGGGAGAATCACTTGTTTATCCTGGAGACACCTCTCTTCAGAGTCAGAGATAAGCAACAGACTTTTTATTGTTACAACGAAAAGGAAAAGCAAGCGGCTATCAAAAAACTCCGCGGCAAACCAGAGATCACTCGTTTCAAAGGCTTAGGGGAAATATCGCCTGATGAGTTTGGTGCTTTCATTGGAGAGAAAATCCACCTCGAACCTGTCCTGATCAAAGACGATACGAGTATCGATGATATCCTCGAATATTACATGGGCAAAAACTCGCCGGAACGACAGGAATTTATCATAGGAAATCTTAGGTTTGAGGTTGATCCCAGCCAGGATACAATCATTCATGCTTCGACGTTCAGCACAAGTATTGAATAGAGTAGTTTGCAGTTTGCAATAAACTTACTTAGTTGTCCAAAGGAAAATTACTTCTCGCCTTGCATGATCATGCGTTACGCTGCCAATCACACTCCCCTCTTTCTGGAGAAAAACTGTTTCTAACTTAAGTCTGTGGTCTGAGAGAGGGGC
>JBBRDL010000159.1:0-8005 GCA_038203965.1 Chitinophagales bacterium
AGAATGCGTCCAGGCCCACCAAATCAGCCAGAAAACAAGGATAGCGCGACCGATATGCACCAGATCAAAAGAGTGTTCGAGCAGATGTACCACCTGCGTCACGCAAAAAACAAAGACGAGGTCAAAGAAGAGCTCTGCAAAACTTACCGGTTGATCATCACCGGCAAGGAATCTAATTGAGGAATTGTTCTGATGTGTCATCTGTATTCAAAAGTATCTAAAAGTCAACAACACCGGCTATCTGGTATCATTAACTGTTTTTAACATCCGATAACACTCTTCAAAACCGTTGTTCTCATTCAGAACTGCTATTTTTGACCTCTTGCTGAATACAAAAACTTCTTACATGTCTTCAACACATGCTATACTGATCACCGGTGGTGCAGGATTTATCGGCTCACATGTCATCCGCCGCCTGATCAACAGGTATCCTGATTACAAGATTGTAAACCTGGATGCATTGACCTATGCAGGCAACCTGGATAATCTTACCGATATAAGCCGTGCTCCAAACTATATTTTTGAAAAGGGTGATATCAATGATATGATCCTGGTCGGTGAGCTCCTCCGGAAATATGACATCCATGGTGTCATCCACCTGGCTGCTGAATCACATGTAGACCGCTCTATTGAAGATCCGCTCTCCTTTGTACGCACCAATGTGCTGGGCACCACTTCCTTGCTGGAAGCTTTCCGCAGGTATCAAAAAGAAACCGGAAAGGAAGGAACGTTTTATCACATTTCTACCGATGAAGTTTTTGGTGAGTTGGGTGAAACCGGTTTTTTCACTGAAAAAACACCTTATGCTCCAAGGAGCCCTTACTCTGCATCAAAAGCATCCAGTGATCATTTCGTCAGAGCCTATCATGAGACCTATGGACTGCGTGTAGTGATCAGCAATTGCAGCAACAATTATGGTCCGAATCAATTTCCCGAAAAACTTATTCCCCTGATGATTCATAACATCGTCAAGGGATTACCTCTTCCCGTATATGGAGAAGGTACGAATATCAGGGACTGGTTATATGTAGAAGATCATGCTGCGGCTATTGACCTGATCTATCACAAGGGACGTCCTGGCGAAACCTATACTATCGGCGGTGATACCGAATGGAAAAACATCGATCTCGTACGTACGCTTTGCAAATTGATGGATGAAAAAACCGGACGTTTACTCGGAAGCGCGGAAGAACTGATTCACTTTGTCAAAGACAGGGCTGGTCATGATCACCGGTATGCAATTGATTTTACAAAGGTTCGGACCGAGTTAGGTTGGACGCCAGCGACAGATTTTATCACAGGGCTGTCTAAAACGATTGATTGGTATCTCTCCAATTCGTCATGGGTACAAAATGTAACGGACGGGTCGTACAGGGAGTATTATGAGCGGCAGTATGGAAAAGGATGAAAAGGGTTATGAGGTTATGGGCTTATGGGGTTATGCAAATTTTTCACTGCTTAAGTACGCGCAATAAAAAGACGAAACGTGGAAAGAACAATTCACGGAGAAGGCAAAAAAGGGTTAAGGAGAAATAATATCTTTGTCATCTTAAACTATCTATATGATTCGCCTTCTTGCTTTTAGTATTATTGTTTCCTTCATTTCCTGTAAGCCTTCGGCACCTGCAAATGAGGAGACAACCTCCACGCCTGCGGATACATCTGTCTCCAGTGTCATGAATGTCCCTGGTCTGATTAAAATCTGGGATACTGAAAAAACACTGACCACGGCAGAATCCGTATTGTATGACAAGGGAAATAACATTCTCTATGTCTCCTGTATCAATGGTGTACCCCCGGATAAAAAAGACGGCGATGGTTTTATAGCACGTGTAGATCTCGATGGAAAAATCAAAGACCTCAAATGGGTGACAGGGCTCAATGGTCCTAAAGGAATGGGCCAGTCTGGCAATACCCTTTACGTCACTGACATCGACCGTTTGGTATCAATCGACGTGACGACAGGAAAAATCACCAACACCTGGAAAGTGGATGGTGCTGCTTTCCTCAATGATGTCCACGTAGTAGAAAATGGAATCGTATACTTTACAGATTCTTATACCAACACGATCTATTCCCTCGCGCAAGGGAAGGTGGCCACAGTACTTGCGGACACCTCACTGGGAGGTTCCAATGGGATATTGATTGAGGGCAATACGATGTTTCTGGCTGGACAGATGTCAGGTAATGTCTACAGGGTAGATATGACAACGCTGTCTATTGAAAAAATTGCAACGGAGATTCCCGGCGGAGATGGCATAGAACGTTATGGTGACGCACTGATTGTGTCCAATTGGAATGGCCAGGTGCATCATTTGTCAGGAGATGGTGAAGTGACCTTATTACTTGATTCACAGGAAGCGAAACTCAATGCTGCGGATATTGAAGTGATCGCTGACAAAAAACTATTACTTGTGCCTACCTTTTTTGGCAACAGTGTTACCGCCTATACATTGCAGGATAATAATTAAACTGTAGGTAGTGCAAATAAAAAAGGTGTTGACGAGTCAACACCTTTTTTATTTATATCTGTTTTAAATTTTTCCCCTATTACCGCAACCAGTGCGACAAATCTTTATTAGCCCACTTTTCAAGCTGATGGATATCATCGCGCAATTGAGCTATAATGTATCCCTTCAATTCCGGTGTCATTCTGTCCTTTTGAAGTGGCTTACTATTGAGATTCGAAATCCATTGACCTACCCCCGCTTTTTTTAGCCTGATGATCAAATTTAAAAATCCGAGTCCAATCATCCGATGGGTGATCTTATGGATGAGGTTATGAATCTTAGGTGATTTATTAACTCGTCCGGGATTAGATCGCTCATGGATAGTGGTCGGCACAAATGCTGTATCCACACCCAGGAAAGCATAAATTTCTTTGAGCAAAGCTTCCGGTCGCTGGTGTATATCTTCAAACCAAACTATAAAAATTTGTTCTCTGGGAAAATGCTCTAGGAATGTCGATAAGTTTTGGAAGTACATATTCATATCCATAAACTCAGGCTCTTCGCGAACTGCCTGCTCCATGGTTCTGTCTTCCTTTCCCAAAAAATACTTGGCAAAATTATAATGCGATTCTATTCGGTCCACTGGATTTCTGAGGCAATACAACAACTTAATATCTTTATTATGTGCTTTGATTCTTGCCGGCACCAATGGATCGGTACTATATCTTGGTGTTATTTCTCCAATAATTTTTCCCTTTTCGCAATGCGTAAAGTGGCGTTCATACCACGGTATACCCTTTTTAAAATTCCGATCCATGATCGTATTGCGATAGGTAAGCCTGTCATTAAAAAAGTGGACTTCTTTTGGCACAGACATACACAACTGCGGATGATCTTGGAGCATATGTCCTAGCCAGGTGGTTCCGGCTTTGGAAGCGCCTATGCCGACGAAGTCAATTTTGAACGGTGGATGGAGAGAGGTCAATTGTGAGTTGTGAATTGTGAGTTGTGAGTGGCGGTTGATGAGCTGTCGCACCAGGAAGAGCTAAGCAGGTCGAACCATGCTTGTACTGGGTGAAGTCGAAGTATGAGTAGTCATGGTTAATGAGGAGTGTTTAATGGTTAGAATTTTTAAGTTAGTGGATAAATAATTTGTGATAAATTTCTTCGTGTTGATCCATGGCTTTGTCAAGGGCGAATGTATCCTTCACGTATGCATAGCCTTTATTGGCTTGTTGTTTCCAATATTCATTTTTCAGCAAGGTGGACAATCCTTCTTCAAAATTATCTTTTGATGCATGGAAACCAAATTTGGAGGCGAAGTCATCGGGATTGACATAACTCAAGATAGCAGTCTGGTGCGCTGCTGCTTCCAGGTATGAATTAGGCAGTCCCTCACGGATGGCAGGATTAACCATTATCCATGACTGTTCCATCAGGTCGTGATGTAATGTGCCTCGAAACTGATCAATAAATCCATGAAAAGTAAGATTGTCCCTGTTATACTTTTGTTTCAATTCCATTTCATAAACTGGTACTCTGCTTTTACCACCGATATGAAATTGTACCTGTGGAAATTTCGCAGCGAGGGAGAGAAACAATTCAGGACGCTTGCGTGGATCAAGTCTGGACATCATTAAGACCTGAGGCGTTAAAGATTTATCATTGGACTCAGGGACTATCACCGGCGTTGGAAGAAAGAGCGGATCATGTTTCAACCCATATATCTTTTTAATCTTGGGCAGCATAAAATGAGCCGGGGAAAAAACACCATCGTTATTTCTCACGGCATGGCGAACGATAAAATTAGTTTCGTAGAGATAATTTTTGACGACCTGCCATTTGCTTTGAGATGGATACTTAAACTCGAGATACCAGTCATACGCAGTCCTTGGATCACGTATAGTGGCAATGTGTTTTGCTGCAGGCACATTTTTTTTGGCGAGGTAGGTACCGAAAGAAGGCTCGCAGGAGTGATAGACATCTGCGTTGATCTTTCGATACAGGTCCCCACTCTGCATCATCTCATCCGGCCAATAACTCAATACAGTGATGCCATCGAGATTTTCCTCCGCTGGTTGGTCCAGTCTTCTGGGTACTACTGCAAAAACGTCGTACCCTCTTTTAGTCAACTCACTGCCTATCGTCCGGGTTGCTTTTCCAAAACCACCATATTTGCCATACGCAAAAATCTCAACACTGAGGAGACAAATACGCTTGGGTGTGGATTTCATTTAGGTGTAAATAGTTTGTGCGGAAAGCATACTTCGATTACGCTCAGTGCAAGGAGTACTTCTTATTGGAATTCTAAAATTATCTAAGCCAATGTGACAAATCCTTATTGGTCCATTTTTCAAGTTGGTGTATGTCATCTCGTAAATTGTCAATGATATACTCCTTCAAGGAAGGAGTCATCTTGTCCTTTTTGAGGGGCTTACTGTTAAGGTTAGAAATAAATTTCCCCACCCCTGCTTTCTTAAGTTTGATGATGACATTTAAAAATCCATACCCGATCAGCCTGTGCACCATCTTGTGAATAAGATTATGAATCTTTGGCGATTTATTAATCCGACTTGGATTCGATTTCTCGCGAATCGTTGCAGGAATAAAACCAGTATCTACACCAAGGAATGTATAAATTTCCTTCAATACGTCTTCAGGCCGTTCGCGGATATCTTCAAACCAGATAATAAAAAATTGTTCTCGTGGAAAATGCTCCAGGAACCTGGATAAATTACGGAAATACATAGCGGTTTGCATATATTCAGGTTCTTCACGCACTGCCTGATCCATGGATCTGTCTTCCTTTCCTAAAAAATACTTTGCGAAATTATAATGTGATTCTATCTGGTCCACAGGGTTCCTGAGGCAATAAAACAATTTAATATTTCCATTGTGTTCTTTAATTCGGGCTGGAACCAGGGGATCTATGCTATATCTTGGCGTGATTTCACCGATGATTCTTCCTTTCGCACAATGTGTAAAATGCTTTTTATACCAGCGGATCCCTTTTGCATAATTAAGGTCCATTATGGTATTCCTGTATGTAAGCAGATCATTGAAATAATGGACTTCCTTTGGAACAGACATACATAGCTCAGGATGATGCTCAAGCATATGTCCCAACCATGTTGTCCCTGATTTTGCAGCGCCTATCCCAACGAAGTCAATTTTAAATGATTCATTCATTTCGTTCATTATTTACTTCTATCAAACTGTTCCTACCTATTTACTTTTCATAGCCCTGGCGTACTCTTCTTCATGCCTATCCATTGCATAGTCGGTTGCAAATACATCACTGACATACTGATGCCCCTTAAGACCTTGTTCCTTCCATTTATTTCCTTCTAACAACGCCTGCAACCCCTCTTTAAAATTGTCCTTAGGTGCATGAAAACCAAAATTGGAAGCAAAACCGTCAGGATCAACATAACTCAAGATTGCGGTTTTATAGGCAGCAGCTTCCAGGTAGGCATTTGGTAAACCTTCACGTATTGCAGGATTGATCAGGATCCATGAGCTCCCCATTAATTCATGGTAAAGAGGATTATGAAACTGATCTATAAATCCATGATAAATGATATTAGCATGGTTATATTTTTTTCGCAGTGCTGTTTCATATTCGGGAACCCTGCTTTTACCTGCAACATGAAATTCAACTTCTGGAAATTCTTTTGCTAAAGCCAGAAACAGATCCGGGCGCTTGCGGGGATCAATGCGTGCCATAAACAAAACTTTAGGAACAGTTGATTTTTCAATCGGCTCAGGAATATCTACTGGGGTTGGTAAAAAAACGGGATCATAGGACAGGCTGTAAATTTTCCTGATTTTGGGAACCATATTAATTGTCGGAGAATAAACTCCGTCACTATGCCGGACGATCTTACGCACCAAAAAATTTGTTTCAAACAGGTAATTCTTAATTACCTGAAACTTACTTAAGGAAGGATATAAAAATTCCAGGTACCAGTCATGTGCATCACGCGGATCCTGAATGGTTGACACATGTGTAGCATTAGGCATATGCTTTTGTGCAATATACGTGGCATAGGATGGCTCACAGGAATGATAAATATCCGCATTAATCTTTTTGTATAATTCACCGGTCTTGAGTATTTCGCCAGGCAAATAGCCAAGTACAGTAATCCCATCCATGGTCTCTTCTGCAGGTTGATCCAGCCTCCGCGGTACCACTGCGAAAACTTCGTACCCTCTTTTAACGAGTTCGCTCCCAATGATACGTGTCACTTTACCAAATCCGCCAAACTTACCGTAGGCAAAAATCTCTACACTGATCAGGCAAACTCTAACTGGTCTTTTCTTCATAGGAAAATATACTATTTGTTTTGCGTAAAATAAAAAACCGGCTCCATGGAATAAGGGCTACCCTTCAATAGCCATCATTTAGCAAGAGTCCGTATTGGAACTTACTTGCTGATTAAACTTTTAGCCAATGCGATAAATCCTTATTGAGCAACTTTCCGAATTGCGTGACATCTTCTTCAAGTCTTTGGATTATAAACGCTTTATCCTCCGGAGTCAATTTAACGATTTCGATTTTTCCACTGTTTAGCCGATTCATTAACCGTCCCACGCCAATGGATTTCAAGGTGCGTATTAAAGGTGAAAAACCCATTTCCACTACCTTCCGATGTATCTTCCATGAGTGCTGCCAAAGCCACTCTGAACGCGTCCTGCGGGTAGGATTTGATTTCTTGTCTATTGTGTCGGGAATAATTTCAGGGTCAACTTCCAAAAATGTATAAAGTCGCCTTACCAATTCCCGTGGATTTGTTTTTATCTCTTCAAGATCCGCAAAGAAAAACTGGTTAAGCTCAAAATATTTTAGAAATCTTGAAATATTCCTGTAATACAAACACGCCTCCAGGTATTCAGGCTCTTCGCGTATAGCAATACTAATTGATCTGGGTTCTTTATGATGATAGTCTCGTACTGTATGGTAATGGGAAACGATACGTTGGAATGGTGGCCGAAGGCAAACTATCAATTTCACATTTGGATTGTGCCGAAAAATCCTTTCGGGCACAACCGGATCAAGGATATACCTGGGTGTAAATTCTCCTTTGATGGTATCTGATACACAATGCTTAAAAAAGTTTTTATACCATTCCATTCCCAACGGAAAATGAGATTCACTAAATGCCCCATAGAAAGAAAGGCTATCATTAAAAAAATGGATCTCCTTTGGTTCGGCCATACATATCTGGGGATGACTTTCCAGCATATGACCTATCCATGTTGTACCTGCTTTCGCCGGACCAAGACCTATAAAATCAATTTTAAATGTGGTATCCATATGCAATTGATCCCTGTGGATGAAGGCTCAATATAGACAATAGCCTAAATACCTCCATCCGGGGCAAGCAGTGAATAATGAATCTTTGCGCAGTGTTGTAACACTTTGCCTGGAATCAGATCGCAAGCGTTTGCTTGCTGCTACTACAACATCAGCTGATCATGTTTTTAAACCTCGGGCGCTTCGGCGTCACATCCCCGAGACGCTTTTTCTTGGCTTCTTCGTAATCTTCAAAATT
>JBBRDL010000160.1:0-7938 GCA_038203965.1 Chitinophagales bacterium
CTCCTGATAGCAGCTATCATGTTTTTGCCATGCCGGTCGAATCACCAAGTCACGGCCCAAGATCACTAGTGACCACACCATGGAACCAAGCAGGTGCCGATAATAATGCAGTTACACTTGGATGGCATGATGACGGATCCACTTTTTATACCTCGACACGCGGGAATAATGTCCATGCATATGAAGATATCGACAACAACAATGTAGCAGGATATAGTCCGGACACAAATAATCTTCGGTTTGACTATCCTTTCGATCCCACAATACCACCGGTTGACAACGTGGCTGCAGCCATCACAAATTTGTTTTATTGGAACAACCTTATTCATGATGTGATGTACCAATATGGATTTGATGAAGTCTCCGGAAACTTTCAAAACAACAATCTCGGTCGAGGTGGAAGCGGCAATGACTACGTACGAGCTGAAGCACAGGATGGCGGGGGTAGTAATAATGCCAATTTCTCTACACCGGCCGATGGAAGCAGACCTCGCATGCAGATGTATTTATGGTCCGGTGTATCTGAAAGCTCACCATTGAACATCAATACCCCTGCTTCAATTGATGGCCCTATGTATGCTGTCGAATCCGCCTTTAGCAATGCAAACAAACTGGAAGATATAGGTTTGACTACCGGAGATCTAGTGTTGGTCGAAGATACAGGTGGACCGACACACGAAGCATGTGGCACGCTAAGTAATCCGGAAGAACTAGTAGGTAAAATCGCAGTCATCGACCGGGGGAATTGCAATTTTGTAGTGAAAGTAAAAACAGCCCAGAACCTTGGCGCCATCGCTGCTATTGTCATCAACAATGTAGCCGGAGCTCCTTTTGGAATGGGAGGATCGGATAACTCAATTATTATTCCCGCTGTTATGATCAGCCTCGATGATGGTAATGTCTTGAAAGCAGTGATGGATACCACAACGATTAATGTAGATCTCGAGGCTGTTGAGACCATTGCGCTCGATGGTGATTATGATAATGGAATTATAGCACACGAGTATGGGCATGGTATTTCTATACGACTGACCGGTGGCCCGTCCAATGTCAACTGTCTGAATAATGATGAGCAGATGGGCGAAGGATGGAGTGATTTCTTTGGATTGATGTTGACGACAGATTGGAGTGAAGCAGATCCAACTGATCGACGCGGCATCGGCACTTATGTGCTGAGTGAGCCAACAAATGGAGATGGTATACGCACATATCCATACACAACGGATACGATGATCAATCCATTTACATACGCAGATATTACAGACGCACCGGGTGGCGGAAACCCAAGCCCGCATTTTGTTGGTTCGATCTGGTGTACGATACTGTGGGACATGACATGGAGCATTATTGAAATGGAGGGAGTTGACCCGGACATGTATCACGGAACCGGTGGTAATAATATAGCACTGCAATTGGTGATGGACGGATTGAAACTCCAGCCATGCAGCCCTGGATTTGTGGATGGCCGTGATGCTATTTTGCTTGCGGATGAACTCAATTATGGAGGCATACACAGATGTGCCATTTGGAAAGCTTTTGCAGATCGGGGTTTGGGATATGGTGCAAGTCAGGGAAGTTCAAATAATCATTTGGATGGTACTGTGTCGTTTGAAATACCTGATGGTGTCATCATCCATAGCACCCCTGCAGTGCCGGTAGCTACAGAAGGACAGGAAGTCACTTTTGTGGTGAAAGCTGTTTGTGGTTGTACGGGTGTATCGGATCTTGTTATTGAAGATTTGCTATCTGAAGATCTGACGTACATACCTGAATCAGGTGGATCTTTTAATGGTAATACAGTTTCTTTTATCGCGGATACCTTGTCACCGCTTGACTCGCTTTCCTTTGCGTATCACGCTTTTGTCAATCCTTGTTCGCCGACAGATACGTCCCTTCTTTCAACGGACATTGCCGAAGGACCTAATCAATATGTTACAATCAAATTGTCTGGTTCCGGTACAAAACAATGGGTGAAGAATACTACGCAATTTGTCAGCCCGACGAATTCATGGTATGCACAGGATTATACGACGCTTGGAGATTTTGTTCTCAAACTGATCACGCCTGTTGTGACAACCGGTCCGGTGGAGATTTCTTTTCAACATCGATATCAGACAGAAGAAAATTATGATGGGGGTGTGGTGGAATATTCTATAAATAATGGCGTGACTTGGCTTGATGCGGCGCCATATTTTGTTCAAAACGAATATCCGGATGCCATCAATTCCGGAGATACAGATAGTCCGCTTGCAGGTCGGGCAGCCTTCACCGGGTTTAGTGATACACAGTTTAATACAAATGGTTTTGTGCATAGCAGGATCCAACTTGCTACTGCTGAAGGGCAATCATTACTTGTTCGGTTTCGGTTTGCCAGCGATGGGAGTGTTGGTGGCAGTGGTCTCAACGGATGGTATATCGATGATATCCATATCATCCAGTTTTCCGGCATTAGTAATTTCACTCGTGTATTAGTACAGAGTGTCCCTGTAGATAGCCAGTTTTACAGTTTACAGACTACGTTTTTTGAAGGGAACACGATTTATGTTGACGCAGCTTCTATCGGCGCACGAAGTGGTCAATCATGGGGTGATGCCTTGCATTATCTTCCGATGGCTTTTGATGTAGCTGATTGTAGAGAGATAGATAGTATTTTTCTTGCTGCTGGAACCTATGTACCTGATTTAGGTACTGATCGATTAGCTTCTTACATCATTCCGGATAGTGTCGCAGTTTTTGGAGGTTTCCCGGCTGGTGGCAGTTCGTTTGCTCAGCGAGATCCTGCATTGCACAGCGCTGTCTTGTCCGGCGATATCGGGATATTAAATGACCATGCTGACAATGTGTATCATGTGCTCAAGGTACCATCCGGAGCATCAGGGCTGCTTCTTGACGGCGTGCAAATCAGTAATGGAAATGCAGACGGCAATGCGGATCAAGGCAAAGGTGCTGCCGTGCTGTGCGAAGGAGATTTAATCATGAAGAATATTATCATGACCCTCCATCATGGAAATAGCGATGGGCAGATTATTCTGAACCGTGGCATCAATGGTCAATTGAAATTGGTGGATTGTATCATCTATGCACCCCCAGATAATTTTGTAAAGATTTTAAATCGTGATTCCGGACTCCTTCAAATGGAAGGGACGACAGAGGTCCTTCAGGAATGATTTTTATTCCTTTAAAGGATTCAAGTGGAAGAATAAATATTTCTAAACTTTCTTAACAACAGACCACCGCAGGTATCGATTGCTAAACTTTCTATACACTAACTTAAAAGATTCCCCTCCTCATCCCACTCCGCCACCACAGCCCGTTTTTCCTGGTCAATACATTTGGCCAGCCATGCCTGCTCATAAGAAAGCCCATGTTTTGCAAGAACCTCATCGGGTATACCGTCCCATGTATTCGGTGTGTTGCCTATATAACCAAGATCATCAATACCCATCCGCGTGGTGTAATATCCGGTAAGGACTAAGTTTCGCATCAGGTTAAAGAATTTGACACCCTGCCCCGATTCGGGGGAGGCATCGTCCGGATAGGCGATTTCATCAAGCAGCTCTTTTTGTTCTACAGTAGTACATGTGATAAAAACCTGACCAAACTGCTTTGTCGCCTCGTGATCCAACCACATCATCCCACCACGCAAAGGGAGTTGATGTGTTTTGATGTCTTTGACGATGAAGGCAATAAACTCAGGTACCCCTGCTTCTACTGCCGATCCTGCAGTCGCCGTTGCAGGAAGGATGAGGTCACACAACACCGCTACTGTAGCGATCTCATGCTCGTTAAAGAAAGCTTCTCCTATGACCCGGAGATCATACGCTTTTTCTTTATCTGTCCTCCCATATTGATCATCCGAAGCGGCCTCTGTTTTTTTATGTTCATCCGCATCAGGTTGACATGCCGTCAGGATGAATCCTCCTGCAATGCTTCCGACTAACATGGATTTGATAGTATCTCTTCTGTCCATACGATGTATGATATAATGGATTAGATGTTTCTTTTTTTGATTTGATCAATGATATAATCGGATGTTCGCCATGCCAGTGCAAGAATAGTCCATGTCGGATTCTTATCGGCTTGCGATACAAAAGGGCCTCCATCCACCACAAATACATTAGCTGCATCATGTAGCTGCTCATAGGCATTGGTCACTGACGTTGAAGGATTGTTTCCCATACGTGTAGTCCCCACTTCATGGATTATGCGCCCTGGCGCCAAAAGACCGAAGTCATCTTCTTTGCCTGGTTTTTCTCCCAGGATCTTTCCACCCATAGCATCCAGTATTTCTTCAAACGTATTATGCATGTGCCTGGCCTGATGACGTTCGTGATCTGTCCAGGTATAATTGAACCTGAGCACCGGTATTCCATATTCATCAACTACCTCTGGATCGATTTCACAATAATTCTCCTCACGCGCGATGCATTCACCTCTTCCGGAAATACCCACTATAGATCCATAGAATTTTTTGACATCAGCGCGCAACCGATCACCATAGCCTCCTACCTTTTCACCGATATGTTTATTCAGATCGTTGACATTAAATCCAAAACCATAAGAGGGCATGCCCATGCCTCCCCACATTTCCATATGATAGCCTCTTGGAAAATCGAGCTTGCGGTTGTCTAACCACCATGGCGTATAGATATGCATTCCACCGACACCATCCTCATTATACATATCCCGATTCATCAGTGCCGGGATGAATGCCGCACGGCTCGCACCTGTCGAATCATGCAGATATTTTCCAACCATTCCACTGGAGTTGCCTAATCCACCGGGATGTTGTTTGCTTTTAGAATTCAAAAGGATACGAGCCGAACTGCACGCAGAAGCAGCGAGCACTACGACTTTCCCTTTCAGTGCATATTCCTGCCGGTCATCTTTATTGATGTAGGTGACACCAGTGGCTTTGCCTTCATCATTGGTTGATACTTCGCGTACCATCGAATTGACATACAGATCAATTTGCCCTCCGGCTTTCTGAGCAGGGAATATCAAACATGTGCCGGCAGAGAAGTCAGCATAGACGGAACACCCGCGATTACATTGACCACAATAAAAGCAAACACCGCGATCGTTGTTGATTTTTTTGGTGAGCATTGACATCCGGGCAGGGATCACCGGGACCCCCACTTTTTTAGATCCCTTGATAAAGTACAGTTCGTGCAGCCTCGGTTTTGGAGGCGGAAGGAAAAATCCATCCGGTTCATTGGGCAGGTTTTCTTTGCTTCCAAACAAACCTATCAGTTTATCGACTTTGTCATAGTAAGGTTTGACATCATCATACCCGATTGGCCAGTCATCGCCAAGACCGTCAATACTTTTATGTTTGAAGTCATTGGGCCCGAAGCGAAGAGAGATCCTGCCCCAGTGATTCGTTCGCCCGCCGAGCATGTGGGAGCGAAACCAATCGAATTGAGTACCTGGAACGCGGGTGTAAGGCTCACCATCTATTTCCCAGCCACCGTAGGCGCTGTCGAAATCACCAAAGGGCCTGGTGGTACCTGCTCCACGCCTGGGAGACTGCCATGGCCATTTCATCTGGGTCTTATGTGCCGGATCGGCCGGATCAAAATAGGGACCTGCTTCGACTACCGCAATTTGTAAACCGGCTTCGCTGAGTATTTTGGTAGCCATGCCGCCACCTGCACCGGATCCCACGATGATGACGTCATAGACTTTGGAGGATTGTTTGATCTGCATTTTCTAAATGTATGTCTCAAGGTAAAAAGTTAAAAGGAATAAAAAATGGGTCCCTGAACTTGTCGAAGGGAGGAAAGGAAAACCTCCCTTCTCGCGGCGCCTTGTACCGCAGGCTCAACGGCGCAGAATCAGTGGTTGACAGGAACGCTTTTTTTATCCCTTCGGCATGCTCAGGGACCCTATATTTTAAATTGTGTTTACTTCCCATCGACAAGCTCTCGAACCTCATGCTTTTAAGCCTCTTGCGCCTCTTCAGCATCTTTAGCCAAAACTCAAATTCCTTAGGTGAAATCCATATCTTTGCGCCCTTTAACGCAAATCAATACTGTCATGTCCACCGATCTTTTTAAAGACATCGTATCCCATTGCAAAGAGTATGGCTTTGTCTTCCAGTCAAGTGAAATCTACGATGGGCTGAGCGGCGTCTATGACTATGGATCATATGGTGTAGAACTCAAAAACAACATCAAAGCCTACTGGTGGAAGGCAATGGTGCAGAACCACGATAATATCGTTGGATTGGATTCGGCGATCATGATGCATCCTAAAATATGGAAAGCCTCCGGCCATGTGGATGCTTTCAATGATCCCCTTGTAGACAGTAAGGCCTCTCAAAAGCGCTACCGTGCAGATGTCCTGATCGAGGAGGCCCTGGAAAAAATCATGGCCAAGGCCGACAAGGAAATCGAAAAAGCTCGCAAACGTTTCGGTGATGCTTTTGATGAAAATAAGTACAAGACCGAAAATCCACGGGTAGCCGAATATATCCAACAGCATGACAGCATCAACCAGAAGTTTGTCGAGGCGATGGGTAAAGGCGATATGCCCGCGCTCAAAGCCGTCATCGAAGAACTCGAAATCGCCGATCCGGTCAGCGGTTCAAGGGAATGGACGGAAGTGCGTCAGTTTAATCTCATGTTTCACACCCAGCTAGGTAATATCGCCGGAGAAGAAGGGAAACTTTATCTCCGTCCGGAAACAGCACAGGGAATCTTTGTCAATTTCCTCAACGTGCAGAAAACAACACGACAGAAATTGCCTTTTGGTATCGCCCAGATTGGAAAGGCCTTTCGTAATGAAATCATCGCCCGTCAATTTATCTTCCGTATGCGCGAATTCGAACAGATGGAGATGCAATACTTCGTGCAGCCGGGTACCGAAATGGAATGGTACAATTACTGGAAGGAGACACGGATGAAATGGCACCGTGCCCTCGGTACTCCGGAATCCAAACTCCGTTTCCATGATCACGAAAATCTGGCTCATTATGCCAACGCTGCAGTGGATGTGCAGTTTGATTTTCCATTTGGGTTCAAGGAGCTGGAAGGTATTCACTCACGTACTGATTTTGATTTGAGCAGCCACCAAGAACTGAGTGGCAAGAAACTACAGTACTTCGATTCGGAGACCAACGAAAATTATGTGCCGTATGTCGTAGAGACATCTGTCGGATTAGATCGTATGTTTCTCGCTACATTAAGCAATGCCTATACGGAAGAAAATGTGCCTGATGCGGATGGAAAAGAATCTACCCGTGTCGTGTTGAAGTTTCATCCTGCGCTGGCCCCTATAAAGTGTGCTATACTTCCTTTGTTGAAAAACAATGATGATCTCACCTCGATGGCCCGAAAGGTATTTGACGACCTCAAGTTTAATTTTCTTTGTCAGTACGATGAGAAAGATGCGATCGGTCGTCGCTATAGAAGGCAGGATGCAATAGGTACACCTTATTGTGTGACGATTGACCATCAGAGTCTCGAAGATCAGACGGTGACCATCCGCGAGCGGGATACGTTAAAACAGGATCGGATCCATATCTCAAAGATCAAGGAGATTGTAGAAGAAGGTATCAGTTTTAGAAATTTGTTCTAGTCTCAACTCAAGACTGCACTACAACTTGGACCAACTCAAGATCAACATTGTGTTTGTAGTGAATCAGTAAAAATAGTATCCATAGACAAATTTCTTCCCTCCCGCTGTAAACGGCCACTAGTGATTTGCTTTTAGTGATGTTTTTTTTGATCCGTAGTACGCGAGCTTAAGTCAACTTAAGCTCAACTTTGCTTCTGTGGGTTGTGAAAAATCCCTTGGAAGAGGGCTTTAACAATATCAATTTTTTGGAGCAAACAGTTTGATTTCGCTCACCGCAGAATTTTCGTAGTCACGGATTTACGGATTACTCACCCCCGGCGCATCTCTTATTCAGGACTTTGCTGATGGAAAAAGTTT
>JBBRDL010000161.1:0-7804 GCA_038203965.1 Chitinophagales bacterium
CGGCGCTATTGATTTTGAGGCTTTGTGCTTTTTTTTCTGCGAGCTGTAGGTCGGGGCTATTCAATTTGAGCCCTATTGCTTTTTTACCCGCGACCTGAAGGTCGGGGCTTTTCATTTTGAGCCTTCTTGCCTTTTTACCCGCGACCTGAAGGTCGGGGCTTTTCAATTTGAGCCTGATTGCCTTTTTACCCGCGACCTGAAGGTCGGGGCTATTCAATTTGATCCTGCTTGCTTTTTTTCCCGCGACCTGAAGGTCGGGGCTATTCAATTTGATCCTGATTGCTTTTATATTCTCTAACTCACTAACCTTCCGTTTCTTTTTTCATCTGGGGGAAGAAAATCACATCCTGAATGGAACTTGAATTGGTCATGATCATGGCTAGCCGATCCATGCCTATTCCAAGCCCTGCTGTAGGTGGCATGCCATATTCAAGTGCTCTTAAAAAATCTTCATCCAGCATCATCGCTTCTTCATCGCCGCGCTTTCCTAGCTCAAGTTGTTCTTCAAAACGTTGACGCTGATCGATAGGGTCATTTAATTCAGAAAACGCATTACATATTTCTTTACCATTGCAGATTGCTTCAAACCTTTCCACTAATCCTGGTTTGGATCTGTGTTTCTTCGCGAGTGGTGACATCTCAACAGGATAATCAGTAATGAAGGTCGGCTGAATAAGTTGTGCTTCGCATTTTTCCCCAAAGATTTCATCAATGATCTTCCCTTTTCCGATATTGGCATCAAGATGGATCTTCAGCTGGTGCGCTGTGGCACGCAATTGGGCTTCATCCATCTGACTGATATCAATGCCTGTAAAATGTTCTATCGCTTCAAACATGGTAAACCGTTTCCATGGCCGTTTGAAATCGATGACATGTTCCCCTACTTTCACTTTGGTATCTTCATGGATATCGAGCGCAATTTTTTCAATGACCTCCTCGACAAGATTCATCATCCATTCGTAATCTTTGTAGGCTACATATAATTCGATCTGTGTAAACTCAGGATTATGAAATCTGCTCATTCCTTCATTCCTGAAATCCTTGCTGAATTCATATACGCCTTCCATACCTCCCACAATCAACCGCTTGAGATAAAGTTCATTGGCAATACGCAGATATAAAGTCATATCAAGCGTATTATGATGTGTTTTGAAAGGCCTTGCAGCTGCTCCTCCATATAGCGGTTGAAGAACAGGTGTTTCCACTTCAAGGTATCCTTTCTCGTTGAGGTAACTTCGCATCGTATTATACATCGTCGTACGGTCCTGAAATACTTTTCGGATACCTGGATTGACGACAAGGTCCACATAGCGCTGGCGGTAGCGTTGTTCTGGATCCGTAAAAGCGTCATGCACTACCCCATCAGTATCCACTTTGACCACAGGCAAAGGTTTAAGGGATTTACTTAATAAAACGATTTCGCTTGCATGAATGGACGTTTCCCCGGTTTTGGTAATAAAGGTGTACCCTTTCACGCCGATGAAGTCCCCGAGGTCGAGCAAATGTTTAAAAACCTGGTCATAAAGCGTCTTATCCTCCCCCGGGCATATCTGATCCCTATTGATATAGACCTGGATCCGACCTGTCGTATCCTGAATTTCAGCAAAAGCGGCTTTTCCCATATTCCTGTTTGACATTATTCTTCCTGCTAACACAACGTCCTGGAAATTACCAGCTTCCGGCTCAAACTCAGATTTGATTTCTGCTGCATATGCATTGACCGGAAAGAGCTCTGAGGGATACGGATTGATCCCTAAATCAATAATTTTTTGCAGGTTTTGCCTGCGTATAATCTCCTGTTCTGAAAGATGGGCCATGGTAATGATTTAAAAACAATAAGGCGCAAAAATAATTGTACTTGAGAGATTGAGGGAGATTCAGCAATATATATCGTAAAGAGTTTAATTTTCAGACCTTAGCCCCATGTCAGCTACCGAAGGAATATATGCAGAAATCCTATTGCCTCTGGCGCTGGAAAACACATATACCTACCTAATACCCCCAGATCTGGCGGACCAGGCCTCTTTTGGGAAAAGGGTTGAAGTCCAGTTTGGCAGCAGAAAGAAGTATGCGGGTCTCATTGTCAAAATGGGGGTAAAGCCCCCTGAATACAGGACAAAGGAGATCATCAGCATTCTTGATCAGGACCCGGTGATCCTCCCCTGGCAGTACAAAATCTGGCAGTGGATGGCCGCCTACTACTGCTGTACGAAAGGTGAAGTGATGAAAGCTGCACTTCCCGGGGCGATGCTGTTATCAAGTGAAACGATTATCAAAGCCATGCCTGTGGAGGAAGATGATGTCCTACAACTGGCAGAGCCTCTTTATACCCTCTTCAGACTCATTGTCCCGAGAACGTCCATAACGCTTGAAGAACTTCAAAAGGCAAGTGGATTGAAGGTTCTATACCCGCATATCGTCAAATTATACCAGCTAGGTATGATTCTGGTTGTAGAAGAACTAGCTGAAAAGTACATCGCTAAAAAAATAAAACTGGTAGGCCTTGGGGATGAGTATAGATCTGAAGAAGGGCTGCAATCGTTATTGGATCAGGTCTCCAAATCAGAAAAACAGACTCAACTTGTCCTTAGCTACCTTGCTATAGCAGGGAAAGAATTACTTGCTATTGATCCTAAAGTAATTCTCACGAGGGCTGAAGTTGGAAAAAGTGTTCTTCAATCCCTTGTACAAAAAGGTGTTTTTAAAGAAGTGATCAAAGAGGTCAACCGCATGGATCGGTATGCAAAAATAGTGGACCCGGCCATTGGTGCTCTGACAGCTATACAACAAAAAGCACTTGGACAAATAAACCATCACTGGCATGACAAAGAGGTAGTATTGCTGCATGGTGTTACGGGTAGTGGCAAGACCATCATCTATACAGAGATAATACAACAAGTGATCAAAGAAGGAGGTCAAGTGCTGTACCTCGTGCCGGAAATCGGGATGAGTGTGCAGCTTTTAAGTCGTTTTAAAGAAATTTTTGGTTCGAAAATCACAGTAAGTCATTCGAGACTAAATGAAAATGAGCGAGTGGATGTTTGGAATCAGGTCATGAAAGGGATCCCTGTGATCGCAGGTGTGAGGTCTAGTATATTTCTTCCTTTTCAAAACCTAAAACTCATCATTGTGGATGAGGAGCATGACAGTAGTTACAAACAGCAGGATCCCAATCCTCGCTATAATGCCAGAGATGTAGCCATTGTGCTTGGTAAAGAATTAAGTGCAAAAGTATTACTTGGTTCAGCCACCCCTTCCCTGGAATCATACTACCAATCTGAATCTGGAAAATATGATCGCGTATCTCTGGAAGAGCGGTACCAGGGTTTGGAATTACCCCGTGTTACATTAGTGGACAGGCGAAAGGATAAATCTGCGGAAGGGTCTATGTACAGTCATTCATTGATTGAAGAAATCAAAAGAACACTTTCGCAGAAAAAACAAGTGATCATTTTTAAAAATAGACGTGGGTATGCCCCGGTACTGAAATGCGGCGTATGTGAATGGGTAGCGGAGTGCAATCAATGTGATGTGGCCCTGACCTATCACAAGGCCAGGAATGTTTTGATCTGTCACCTGTGTGGAACTACAAAAGGTGTCGTGAACTTATGCCCGGCCTGTGGATCACCGAGGCTGGTGCTCGAAGGTTATGGAACAGAAAAAATAGAAGATGAACTTTCCGTTATATTTCCTGATGCACGAATCAAGCGTATGGATCTTGATACGACAAGAGGCAAAAACAATTTGGAGAATCTGATCTATGATTTTGAAAAGGGAAATATTGATATCCTCGTAGGAACACAGATGGTGACTAAAGGATTAGACTTTGATCATGTTGGGTTAGTGGGCGTTATTTATGCTGACCAGGCGTTGCATTATCCGGATTTCAGAGCAGCAGAACGTACCTTTCAGACACTCGTACAGGTGAGTGGTCGGGCAGGTAGAAAATTTGAACAAGGCAATGTGATCATCCAGACCTATCAACCGGGGCATCCCGTTTTTACCGATGTCTTAAAGGGAGATTACCGATCCTTTTATAACAGAGAAATCAAAGAACGCGAAGTGTTCAAATATCCTCCCTTTATTCGACAGATTGCGATCACTATCCGGCATAAAAATGCTGATCTCAGCCGCGAAGCTGCGGAAATACTATGCATCGAATTGCGAAGCAAATTTGGTAACAGAATATTAGGTCCTAGTGTCCCATCAATTGCCCGGATACGAAATCAATTTATACACATGGTGTATATTAAGATGGAACGTGATAGCAAAGTCATTGCAGCAATCAAAAATACGCTTCGGTCATTCCAGACTGGCATTGTAAAACGTAAGTCACTCTCAACCGTCCGCATCGGGATTGATGTGGATCCGTTTCAATAAAAGTGAAAAGAGATTAGTAGCAGGAGTTTGCTCCAGCTACTTGCATGAAATGGCCGCTGGTTATACTTTTTTTCTACTTTACTTCTTTTGTTGATGATTGCTTTTATGATGCTGGTCAATATACGCGGTGCAAAAGAAAGTGTGCGTTTTGTCGAGATCGGAACCATCATCAAATTCCTGCCCCTCTTAAGCATCATCATTTTTGGGTTCAGTCATATCAAAACCGTCAATCTGCAATGGGAACAACTCCCAACCCTCAAAGCCTTTGGTGAAACGGCTCTTGTTTTATTTTTTGCTTTTGCCGGTTTTGAATCGGCACTGTCCGCCAGCGGAGAAATTAAAAATCCTAAACGAACCATTCCCACCGGTATTTTACTGGGTGGACTACTGGTCTTTAGTACTTATATTTTACTAAAGGTTATAGTTCAGGGTGTATTGGGGCCCCAGATAAGTGAGTTTAAATCGGCGCCTTTAGCTGCTGTGGCCAATGTAATAGTGGGTGCTCCCGGGGTAACCCTGCTTGTCGTCGCAGCGGCTATTTCAGGATTTGGATCCGTAAACGGCGATGTGTTGACTTCACCAAGATTATAATTTGCCGGGGCCAATGACGGAATATTTCCAAAATTTCTCGGCAGGATTCATCCACGGTTTTCTACACCGCAATGGGCTGTGATGACGTATGCTTCGCTGATTTATATTTTCTCCATTTCAGGCGGCTTTAAACAACTGGCGGTACTGGCCAGTGGTACACTTCTACTGATTTACTTTGGAGTGATCCTAGCCATGATTAAACTGAGGAGACTCAAACTGCAGGACGAAGAAAAAACATTTAAAGTACTCGGTGGTCTTCTTATACCTGGCATGGCTCTCGCTGCCATACTATGGATACTCTCCAATCTGAGCAAGATGGAGATGATTTCTGTAGGTGCTTTTCTGGTTGTGATCTGCGCCAAGTATGTCATCATGAAAAAGCTGCAGACATCTCCATTGGCGGTTGCCACAAAATCCATAGAAGAATAGCATACCTTGGAATGATTTTATTACCTTTTAACTTCAATTCAACAAAAGACCAGCTATGCATTTCCGCTTTCTTTTACAAATAAGTGTCACCCTTATTTTTTGTACATGTGCCAAGCTTTCATTGGCACAAACTTCTCATTCTGAAAAGGCATTGGATTTTATTTTTTCCCTTACCGATAACCAAAAGGAAGAAGTGCTCTACCCTTTCTATGATATGGCGCCCCATGGCTGGTCCTATCTTCCTGCATCGATGTATTTCGCCGATGGAATGGCAATGAAAGACTTTGATCCTGCACAAAAGGAAAAGCTGATTGATTTGCTCAAAGATTTTTTGAGTGATAAAGGATATAGCAGGACCCAAACCATCATGAGCCTGGAGTATGTACTTCGGGATCTTGAGCCTGAAAATCCCAACAGGATTCCCGAAAATTATCTGATGGCCATCTATGGTGTTCCACATCCGGATAGTACTTGGGGATGGATGTTTTCCGGGCACCATGTAGTCTTAAATTTTACGATTGTAAAAAACAAAGTGGCCTTTTCGCCTTTCTTCTTCGGGTCCAATCCTGCCGAAGTGAGAGAAGGACCACAAAAAGGAACACGGGCTATTGACGGGGAAGAAGATATTGCTTTTGAATTGATGTCCCTTTTTACTCCTGAACAAAGACAGAAGGCCATTTTTCAAGACGAGGCCTATTTGGAAATTGTTACTTCCAATGCAACGGAGGTGGGTCCCTTACCCGATGTCGGAATTGCGGTGATGGAAATGACTTCCGAACAGAAAATTGTTTTAAGCCGTTTGCTAACTGCTTATCTATCCTCCATGCCTGAAGACCTGGCTGAAAAGCGACTGCGCAACATCCAGGCGGAGGAATTTCAATCTGTGCACTTTGCTTGGGCGGGTGGTATCTTAAAAGGAGAACCCCATTACTATCGTATTCAGGGCAAGTCGTTTTTAGTTGAATTTGACAATACGCAAAACCAGGCTAACCATATCCATTTCGTGTGGCGTGATTTCAATGGGGATTTCGGGAGGGACTTGCTGAAGGAGCATTATTTGAATGCGCACAAACATTAATAAAGTCCAGGCGCAGGTCGCCTTCAGCACAATTCCCTTTTTTAAAAAACCCATGATGTTATGTACGATAGAAGGGCTCATAAACATTAGCCTATCCATGCTGTTAACTTTGCTTCAATTTGAAAATTAAGTATTGTGTAAAAAGTAATGCAATCAAAATGTATGGGAAGAGCAATCTTAGTAGCTGGCGCCACCGGCAATCTTGGCGGGCGGATCACCAGGTTTTTACTCAGCAAAGGCGCTGAAGTGAGGGTTATTGTTCGGCAGGACTCAGATCCTAAAAAGTAAGTAGCCTTAAAGATGCGGGTGCCAAAGTTTTTAAAGTTGACATGTCAAAGATTGATGACATCGCTTTAGTCTGCAATGGGGTTGATTGTGTGGTATCTGCCATGGCTGGTTTAAGGGACGTGATTATTGATAGTCAGAAAGTATTATTGGATGCGGTCGTCAAAGCCGGGGTTCGGTGTTTCATTCCTTCCGATTACTCCATTGATTTTACCAAATTCTCACTCGGTGAAAACCGCAACTTAGACTGGAGACGTGAATTTCATACCCTACTTGATGCTGCTCCCATCTAAGCAACTACCATTTTTTGCGGGGCCTTTACCGACATGCTTACCGGACAGATGCCTATGATCCTTTTCAAACAGAAGTTAGTCGTCTATTGGGGAAAAGCAGACCATTCAATGCAATTCACAACCGTAGAGAATACTGCTGAATTCACAGCCAATGCTGCGCTTGACCCTTCGACTCCTCGTTTTCTTTGGATAGCCGGTGATCAGCCCACTCCTCGTGATATCAGGAAGGTGATGACAGACATTACAGGAAATAAATTTCGCCTGTTTCGGACCGGTGGCCCCGGATGGTTGAGTACTATTATTAAAATTGCCCGAAAGATGGCTGCGGGAGAGACGGAGTTATATCCTGCGTGACAGGGTATGCAATACATGAGGAACATGATAGACGAAAGGTCAACTTTGGACAGGATCGACAATGATCGCTATCCGGAACTGAAATGGACTAAGGTGAAGGAGTTGCTTAATGCATTTCATCATAGCAAGTGACCATTTCAACAGAAGGTACTTTTTCTTCAGTAATATTAAGTAAAAAGCCTGACAATCTTTCGACTGTCAGGCATCCGTATTAGCGGGGGCCGGACTTGATCCGCCTTAGGCGGACCGCCTCAGGCGGATATGAGCCCGACGAGCTAAATCACCGTAGTAAAGTTTTTCGAATCCACTCTCTACCCTTTCCCCCTTTCAATTCCTTCTCTCTCCTCATGGCTTCCATTTTCGTATCAAATAGCTCAGAATGGATTACTCTCCA
>JBBRDL010000162.1:0-7728 GCA_038203965.1 Chitinophagales bacterium
ATGGATATGTCCCACATGATAGTAGTAGATCACTTCACGGTGGCTTTCAATGGATTGCTGATCGGTGCTGCCGCTTTGCTCTTAATGCTTGCAGGAGGGTTTTATAAAGATGAACAACATCACCTAAGTGATTACCTGGCTATTCTGCTATTCATTGTTAGTGGAGCTATGGTGTTGACCAGTTTTTCAAATTTAGTGATGTTATTTCTGGGTATCGAAATCGTGTCTATTTCATTATATATCATGGCGGGGAGCAGGAAGTTTGATATTCGGTCAAATGAAGCTGGATTTAAGTACTTCCTGTTGGGCTCCTTTGCTTCAGCGATATTGCTTTTTGGTATTGCCTTGATCTATGGATCGTCCGGTTCGTTTGAATTATCAGCGATCTCCACCTATGCTGCCTCTCATGGAATGGATAGTCCTATGTTCCTGGTGGGGGCATTGATGATGGTTGTGGCCATGCTTTTTAAAGTTGCAGCTGTGCCCTTTCATTTCTGGAGTCCGGATGTATATGAAGGATCTCCATCCCTGGTGACCACGGTAATGGCCACATTAGTAAAAGTTGCATTCTTTGCTGCATTCTATCGCTTGATGGCGGGAGGCTTTTTGGGTATTGATGGATACACTAGTGACATCCTTGTACTGGTGGCGGCAGTCACCATGATCGTAGGTAACCTCATCGCCCTGAGTCAAGATAATTTTAAAAGACTTCTTGCTTATTCCGGGATATCCCATGCCGGGTATATGTTGCTTGCCATTCTTAGCCTCAAGACCAATTCATCCTCTGCTTTATTCTTTTACGGTGCTTCTTATATTCTTGCTACCATTGGCGCCTTTGCAGTGGCTATTCCTGTATTTGCTGCATCCGGCAAAGAAACGATTGATGCCTTTGATGGACTAGGCAGAAAAAAACCTTTCCTGGCTGCATTGCTGACCATGAGTATGTTGTCGCTTGCAGGTATTCCGCCTCTCGCCGGATTTCTTGGTAAATACTATATCTTTTCAGAAGCGATTAAAAACGGGTATGCTGTATTGACTGTGTTAGCTGTTCTCGCTTCCATCGTTGGTGTATATTATTACTTCAAAGTCATCCTTGCGATGTACACTAAAACCGGAGATGATACAGATGTCAAGCCATCAGTTCTTTACGCCATCGTCATGGTCATTTGTGTCGGGTTGAGTTTGTTGCTTGGCGTATGGCCGGGTGGGTTGATGGGATTGCTTTAGAAAAAAAGTGCTCTTCCGCCGCTAATTCACGCCAATTTTCGCTAATTTGTTCTCAGCTATAATCTATAAGGTATAAGCCACCTATAAACTCACCACAATCAACAATCCACAATAGACTATGACCTACAATCCCTTATCCCCCGACGAAGCTCGCGTCATCCTCAACAAAGGCACCGAGCGTCCCGGCTCCGGCGAATATGATAACAATAAATTGTCAGGGACCTATATTTGCCGACAGTGCAATCAACCGCTATATAAATCTAAAGATAAATTTGCTTCAGGCTGTGGCTGGCCGAGTTTCGATGACGAGCTACCTGGTGCCATAGATAAGCATACCGACGCGGACGGACGCAGAGTAGAAATCATTTGCTCCAACTGCAAAGGTCACCTCGGACATGTATTTAAAGGAGAGCGGATGACTGAGAAAAATACCCGCCATTGTGTGAATTCGATCTCGATGAAGTTCATTCCTGAGGGCGGAGAATTGCCTCCAATCTTGTATTCGTGATCTTAGTGGTTGCAGCGCATTTTAACTAAATTTGAAATTTAGTTAAAACAGGCCTGGGGGCGCTGACAATCAAATAGTTATGACAGTGTGGCACACCTAAGTGTGCCACACTGTTTTTTTTGACCTATTTTAACACTTTTTTAACTAAAAAAGGAGGCCCGAAACCCCTGTTTCATGCCCCTTTTTGATTTCTATTTTCCGGTTGCTGAGCGGAGACGAAACATCACTTTTTACTTTTCATTTATTTGGTTGGTGAGCGTAGTCGATTTGGTTGGTGAGCGTAGTCGAACCATCATTCCTCTATCCTCCCTATATCCCCCATATCAGAATTCGTTTCTATACTGCTCGGAATAGGAGGAATCCCACTCGGATCCTGATCCACAGGATTTGTTTCAGTTTCCTCATCTTTAGCAGTCGTTCCTTTTACCTGGAAAGGACGAGGACCAATCATTCGCTCTATATCTGCTTTATGTATGACTTCTTTCTCAAGAAGTGCTTTGGCAAGTAATTCCAATTCTGATCTATGCGATCTCAACATTTTTTGCGCACGCTCGTATTGCCCATCAATGATCTCCCGCACCCGGTCATCAATCAGGGTCGCTGTATCTTCAGAATATGGTTTCTGAAACTGGTCCTGTGCCATGCCATAGAAAGATACATTTCCTACTTTTTCATCAAGGCCATAGACCGAGACCATACTATAGGCCATCTTGGTTACATGATCAAGATCACTCTGAGCACCAGTAGAAATCTTATTGTAGATCACACTTTCAGCCGCACGTCCACCAAGTGCCATACACATACGATCGAGCATCTGCTCGGTACGTGTGATATATTCTTCTTTTGGTGAATATTGCGCAAAACCAAGTGTACCAATTCCTCTGGGTACGATGGTCACTTTCACCAAAGGCGATGCATGCTCCAGGTACCACCCGCATATCGCATGGCCCGCTTCATGATGCGCTATGATTTCTTTCTCTTCCGGGGAGATCAATTTGTTTCTCTTTTCAAGTCCACCTATCACGCGGTCAAGCGCATAATGGAAATCATCAATATCCACTTCCGTTTTATTTCTTCTGGCGGCAATCAAGGCAGCTTCATTACAGACATTAGCGATATCTGCACCGGCAAATCCAGGTGTCATTTCACTCAGGATCTTAGGCTCAACCGAAGGACCAATTTTGATATTCTTAAGATGCACTGAAAAGATCGCTTCGCGACCGGCAAGATCAGGGCGCTCCAAACCTATCTGCCTATCAAAACGACCCGGACGCATGAGCGCACCATCCAGTATGTCTGGACGGTTAGTAGCCGCCATGATGATCACACCCTTGTCGGTACTGAAACCATCCATCTCCACAAGCAATTGGTTAAGCGTATTCTCACGCTCATCATTGCCACCCTGAAATGCATTCCTTCCCCGCGCTCTACCTATCGCATCGATCTCATCAATAAAGACGATACATGGTGCTTTCTCCCGTGCCTGTTTAAACAAATCCCTCACACGTGATGCACCGACACCTACAAACATCTCAACGAAATCTGAACCAGAGATCGAAAAGAAAGGCACAGCAGCTTCACCTGCTACAGCTTTTGCAAGCAGAGTCTTCCCTGTTCCCGGAGGGCCCACCAGCAAAACTCCTTTTGGAATCTTACCACCAAGTGATGTATATTTTTTTGGATTCTTTAAAAAGTCAACCACTTCCATTACTTCTTCCTTCGCCTCTTCCAGACCTGCAACATCAGCAAAGGTGACTGTTACTTTAGCGTCTTTTTCAAACAAAGTGGCTTTGCTCTTTCCGATATTGAATATCTGAGCTCCCGGGCCACCGGCTCCACCGGAAACCCTGCGCATCATAAATATCCACAAGCCAAGAAATAAAAAGATCGGAATCAACCAACCCATCAATGGTCCCATCCAGTTTTCTTTATCTATATAATCCGGGAAGACCCTAAGCTCAGGAGACACCCGACTATTGAGTCCATTGATCTGGTCCGCAAATGATTCCGGTGGCCCGATATTGAATACAAAGTGCGGACGCGTCTTACTAAAGGTTGATTCATTGAGTTTTTTAAACTCCGACTTGGTCAGGCTTTCCTTTTTCAGAAATACACGCGCATCCTTTTTGTTGACCACTTCGATTTTGGATACATCACCAGCTTCTACAAGCTGCGCGAAGCGTTGAAAATTGATGACTTCTGTTGATGTTTCACTTAAGAACATCAGGTTGAAGACGATAAGCCCCAGGATTATACTTCCATATATCCAATATGAATTGAAAGTAAATTTACCGGGCTTCCGGTCTTGATTGTTGTTGTTATTATCTTCCTGACTCATGGATTTTTTTCTAAATGCAGTTTTTACACTGACTCTCTATTAACGAAATGCGTCCCTATAAGGTTTTCATGCCCGGGACGCATGCTGATACAAATTCGATCAAAGGATCAACTATCCTGATAAACTGTGCGCTGCGCATCACTCCACAACTGTTCCAGATCATAAAAACTTCTTGTTTCAGGGTGGAATATGTGCACTATCGTATCAAAGTAGTCCATACACACCCATTTCGCATGATCAAGACCTTCTATGTGTCCTGGATGAAGTTTGATTTCATTTTTCAGACGACGCTCTATATTACCGGCTATACCTCTGACTTGCGTGGTAGAATCTCCCTGGCAGACAATAAAAAAATCAGCCGGGGCATCATTTAACGCCCTGAGATCAAGTAATACAATGTTTTTGCCTTTAATATCTGTGATACAGTCTATAATTAGATCCGGAAGGCCGTTGGATACGACCGCTTTTGCCTGGATGGCTTTTTTTACGCTTGCCAAATGTTCTCTTTTTATTGATAAATCTACTTCAAATCACCTGCCCTCAATCTCCCTCTCCTGTCGCCTAATTCCTATATTACTTCAAATATACTATAATTGTTACCCGGCAACTGAGCTTCGAACACAAAGGTAAGGGTCTTTTCAGCTAAAATGAACTATTTTAAAATCTACGAAACCCTTGATTCTACTAACAAGGAAGCCCACCGATTGTTGGCGAAAGGTCCTGTCCTGAATGGACTTACTCTCTTCGCAAGGCATCAGACTGATGGCAAGGGCCAGCTAGGCCGCACCTGGATTTCCGAGCCTGGATACCACATGGCGATTTCTATCATTTATCAACCTACCACTTTCCGCCCTCATGAACTACCGCATTTGAACATGAAAATCAGCCTGGGCATTGTCAATGCATTAACAACTCTTATCCCCGGGCTACACTTCATGATCAAATGGCCAAATGACATTTACGTCCGGGGTAAAAAACTGAGTGGCATCCTCATTGAAAATTCGTTGGCCGGAAGAAGGGTTCAACATTCGATCATTGGGATTGGAATGAATATCAATGAAGAAAAATTTCCTCTTGAAATTCCAAATGCTGTTTCCCTTCGAATATTGACAGATCAAACTTATGATCCAGAGATCATCGCCCTGCTCGTGCGCAAACATGTCCTTTCATTACTCGAATCATCACCTTTTGAATGGAAAACAGCCTATGATGAACACATCTTTGGTAAAGGAAAGAGGCATTCTTTCATATCCGGAGAAAATATTTTTGAAGCAACCGTCAGCGGAATCAGTTTGGATGGCCATCTCCTTTTACAAAACGACGCCGGTGAAATAAAATCCTATGCCTCCCATGAGGTGAAATGGGTGATATGAGGTGTAAGAGGTAAGAAGGTTAGAGGTAAGAAGGTAAGAGGTAAGAAGGTAAGAAGGTAAGAAGATTAGAAGATTAGAAGGTTAGAAGATTATTTAGGTAAGAGGGAATTATATAAAACGATTTTGGACATTTGTGCAAATGAACATGATTAAAAAAGCTTCGATCCTTACGATCGGTGACGAACTGATGATCGGTCAAATCATTGATACCAACAGTGCCTGGATCGCTTCATTCCTGGATCAGCATGGCTGGCAAGTGACTCGCAAACTTTGCGTACGGGATGACATACCCCAAATCAAGGAAGGCATGTCTTTGTGCCTCGAAGCAGCAGACCTCCTGATCATGACAGGAGGTCTGGGCCCTACCAATGATGATCTCACTGTAGATGCGCTGTGCCAATATTTTGATTGTAATAAAGTATGGCACGAAGAAACATGGACACGCGTAAAGGAGATCCTCCAGCGATTCGGACGCGAACCATCTGACCTGCATAAAGTACAATGCTTTCAACCTGAAGCAGCGGAGATCATTACTAATGATCAGGGTACCGCACCAGGGACAATATTTTATAGAGAAAATAAAATTATAATCTCGCTGCCTGGTGTGCCCAATGAAATGAAACATCTGCTTCGTGATAAAATCATTCACCTGCTTCCAAAAGGAAATCCTGTTGAGCACAGGATCATCTGCAGTGCAGGTGAAGGAGAAACAGTGTTGGCCGAAATGATAAAGGATATCGAAGCATCGCTACCTTTGGATATCAAACTAGCCTATCTCCCCCACTTCAGCCAGGTGACGTTACGATTGACTTCCTATGGCACTGATATACATGAACTACTCAACAACATTGAGGAACAAATAAAAACCCGACTTGGCAATCTTGTTTATGGAACCGGGGATATCAATCTTTCAAGAGCTGTCGGAGAATTATTAAGGGTGCGAAAAGAAACCATTGGCACAGCGGAAAGTTGTACCGGAGGATATGTTTCGCACTTGATTACGTCCGTTCCGGGATCGTCTGAATATTACCTTGGATCTGTTATTCCATACGCCTATGAAATCAAAACTGCATTGCTTGATATTCCCCCGGACAAGCTGCAGACGTATGGAGCTGTCAGTGAAGAAGTCGTCACCTTGATGGCAGAAAATGCAAGACATAAATTAGGTGTTACATGGGCGATTGCCACCAGCGGAATTGCAGGTCCGGGCGGTGCTACTCCCCTCAAACCTGTTGGAACCATTTGGATTGCATGTGCAGGGCCCAATGGAACAAAAGCAAGACTGCTTAAACTCAACCGTGACCGTATGAGTAATATTGAATACTCGTCGATAGCTGCTCTCATTCTTCTCAGAAAAATGATGCTGGATATTGCGTGAGAAAGTAAGACAGTGAGACTGTGAGAAAGTGAGAAAGTAAGACAGTGAGAAAGTGAGAAAGTAAGACAGTGGGGAAGTAAGGACAACAAGTCTGCGGCCACAGTGAGTTCGTAATAGCCTTTAGCCGATTCTGCTATTTTTTAGCGCACAGATCGAAGATCCCGCCATATGCATAGCTTTTGTAGCGGAAAATGCAGTTTGATTTCACTATACCCTTCCATTGTCATTGGTCAGTTCAGGGACCCTCCACTACCGCCCCTTCGCTGCGCGAAGGTGGCGGAGGAAGGAAAGGTACTCAACCTCTTCCCTTCGACAAGCTCAGGGACCCGGTTTAATTTACGTTTCAGCCTCTTTCGCCTCTTTCGCCTCTTCAGCCTCTTCAGCCTCTTTCGCCTCTTTTGCCTCTTTCACCTCTTAGGCTTTTTACCTTTCACCTCTTCAGCCTTTCACATTTAAAATATGTCCCAAATGATGCTCTCCGTGCCAGGCATATAACATAACTGTCTGACTCAATTTTTGAACACGATTATATTCAGGATGAATAAAAATCCTTTCCCAATCGGCATCCGTCATAGATTCCATCAAGGCGACCCAACGCTTGTGCACACTGCCAAGTAAGACCAGTGAAAACTCTGGTCCCAGCTTGTAATCAGCCTGCTCAGCCCATTTAGCTTCATCATATGGTTTGATCACTGGCGCCTCTTCAGTCAAAGCAAGTTTGAAACGAGTAAATGCATTCATGTGGCTATCTGCGAGGTGATGTACTACTTGCCTGATAGTCCACCCTCCGGGACGATAAGGGGTATCTAATTGATCCGACCGCAATGGCCTGACAGTTTCGAGTAATCGCGCAGGGAAAGCACTGATTCTTTTGATGGCTGTGTGTATTTCTTCCACATGCACG
>JBBRDL010000163.1:0-7708 GCA_038203965.1 Chitinophagales bacterium
AAGAAAACACCTGCTCTAACTGAACATTCGTTTTTAGTGTATGCATCACCCACTCCGTAGACTCCGCAAGCGAGCGTGTATGCTTATAGGTTAAGCCTGAAATGAAAATGAGAACGAAAAGAGAGATCGTAAATATACCCTTCAGAAAAAAAGCGGACGGAAATGATTTTATAATATTCATTTGCTCAACGATTTGCGGTCATACGCTTAATAAAAAAGAATCTCTGTTTAATCCGGAAGTGTGGTATTGCCAATTGATGGTAATGACTTTTGACAGGACCTTCTTTAATTGCTCAAAATCACTTGGCTTTTTGATATACACGTTGGCTCCTTTTACAAAGGCTTCTTCAATGTCCTTTTCTGATGCGGAGGTTGAGTATATGGCAATGGCTATGTCTTTAAAGCGATTTTCACTTTTGATCTCCTTTAGGCAGTCCATTCCTCCTTTTCTGGGCATATTAAGATCCAGAAAGAGAACGTGCGGCAAAACAATGTCTGGCTTGAGAAGATGGTCCAGTAGTTCAACGCCGTCGATTACGGTTATGACGTGCGTTTTAATCTTTATTTCCTCCAAGGCGTCTTTGAAAAAAAGTCGGTCGTCATCATCGTCGTCAGCAAGTAATACATGAATGACCTCGTGTTGCATTTTAATTTTTTTTTGATACGTTGAAATGATTGAAGTCAATAAACAGACAATAGATAATGATGATCAGGATTTGATGTCGATATTACGTCTCCTTCTGATAATTCGTTGAAATGCGGATGGTGAGAGTCCTGTTGTATTCTTAAACTGGGTGCTGAAATGGGCACTGCTGCTATAGTTAAGCTTCCAGGCGATTTCTGTAAAGTTTAATTCATTGGTCAGGATAAGTTCCTTAGCCCTTTCAATCTTCTGAAGGATAATAAAATTTTCAATGGAAGTAAAGGTCACATCCGAAAACACATTGGAGTTATAGCCATAACTGTGTTTAAGTTTTTTGGAAAGATACGAAGAAATTTTTGACGTCGGCAGGTTCTCCTCCATGTACACCATTTCGATAATGGCATCCTTTGTTTTTTGTACAAGTATACTTTTTTGCGTTCCGACAACTTCAATCCCATAACCGTTCAGGAACGAATGCAAATGCTTTAACTTCGTTGCTGATACCGATTCTTTGATTTCAGCTTTTCCAAAGCCAATGATATCATAGGACAAATCTAATTTGTCCATCTGTTCTTCAAGAACTTTTTTACAAATCTTTTGAATGTCGTACTTGAGATAAAATTTCACCGCTTTGTTTTCAAAATATAAATCACGCTATGCGTCAATAAATCCATCCTGGGATAAATCTAACTTCTAGTATACAATATCGCAAAAATAGCGAAGGGATTCATATTTTAATCTACTGACGACAGGGACGCTAACAGTCTCATTATCAATAGTAAATCACTCAAAATCCTTATACAGGACGTATATCTTCCTCCGTTGTTGAAAGGTATCAAGATCTGCCTGCCAGCTCTGCCTGATCTGTACCTCACCCCATCCAGCCTCAATCGATTTGCGAAGCGTAGAATTGCCTGCGAGTTTATCAAACCAGGATGCATTGAAAAAAGTAGCTTTGTCCATGACTTGATAAAACCTGAGGAGTACACTGAGGTCAAGCTTTTGCTGAAGGAACAATGAATCCACATTTGCTTTTGACAAATCCACACCATAGCAAAGTTTGTCTTTCTGAGGCGGATTTTTAGCACTAGTCATTGATGCAGGAGTAAACGAAAAAGTATGGTCTGGATAATCTGGATGTCCTACCACCTGAAAGGGTTTTGATGTCCCCCGGCCCAGGCTCAGTGGCGTCCCTTCAAAAAAACAGATCCCAGGATAGAGCAATATAGAAAGTTGGTTTGGAAGGTTGGGCGATGGTTTCAAAGGTAGCTCGTAGGCCATAGTGTGATCATAGTTCGTGCAGGGGATCACCGTAAGTTCACATTTTTTTGATATCCATCCTTCCCCATTGATCATACGCCCTAACTCTCCTATCGTCATCCCATACACCACCGGGATCGGATGCATACCCACAAAGGATTGAAAGTGAACCGTATCTAATACAGGGCCATCCATGTAATGCCCGTTCGGATTCGGACGATCGAGCACCGTCAATGGAATATTCGATGCAGCGGCAGCTTCCATCAAGTAATGAAGTGTACTGATATACGTGTAAAACCTGACACCAACGTCCTGTATGTCAAAAACGAGGATATCTACTTCTTTCAGATCTGCTGCTGAGGGTTTTTTCTTTTCTCCATATAAAGAGATGATTTTCACACCGGTGATCATATCGACACTGTCATTGATGTGGCCACCTGCTTCTACAGCGCCACGCAGCCCGTGTTCGGGAGAAAAAAGAACCACAACATTTACACCGCGACTGATCAGGCTATCGACAAGATGCGTTTTGCCGATCGTGCTGGTATGGTTGACGATCAGTCCAACACGTTTGTTTATTAGCAACGGCAGAAATGCTTCTGTATCCCAGGCTCCTGGGGCTATCACTTGGGTTGAGGGACCTGCAGGCACAGTAGATTGGGCACAACCTGCACATATGACAAAAAACATAGATATTAGATGCCCGAAAGCGATTATTTGCCGACGGGTGAGTATGAGTACAGAACGCAGATATGCCATAGTAGATATTGAAACGACAGGAGGACTTGTCAAGCGCGACAAAATTACAGAAATCGCCATTGTCCTCCATGACGGCCAAAAAGTGATTGATCAGTATCAGACACTGATCAATCCGGAACGCAGTATTCCCGCCTTTATTACGGGACTCACCGGCATCACTAATGACATGGTCGCCGACGCCCCACTCTTTTGCGAAGTGGCTAAAGAAATCGTCCTTAAAACAGAAGGTGCTATCTTTGTGGCGCACAATGCGAGGTTCGATTACGGATTTTTAAGAGAAGAATTCGCACGCTTGGGATATGCCTACACACGCAAACAACTTTGCACCGTCCGCCTGAGTAAAAAACTTCTGCCTCAGCTCAAATCACATAGCCTCGATTCCCTGATCCGGTTTTTTTCGCTCCATGTGGACAAACGGCATAGGGCACTGGATGATGCATTAGCTACAGCTGAAGTATTCAGGATCATCACGGGTATGGGAAATGGTGAAAACGAAATGTCGGACATCATCAACATGGGCATCAAAGAAACTAAACTCCCGACTACGATATCCCTGCAGTTTATTCACGACCTGCCTGAAGCCCCCGGTGTCTATTACTTTCATGATGCTGATGGGAAAGTAATCTATGTGGGCAAGAGTATACACATTAAAAAAAGGGTGATCCAGCACTTTACCGAGATCTCCAACAAGTCAGGCAAGTTACAGCAACGTGTGCACGATATCACGTACACGCTGACGGGAAGTGAACTTATCGCGAGCCTGCACGAGAATGCTGAGATCAAAAAACTACAACCGGAGATCAACAGGGCTCAGCGTCGCAAGAGTTTTCCGTTTGCCATTTATTATTATTTCGATGAAAGCGGTTACCTCACGATGAAGGTCCGTAAGAAAAATAAAATCGATGCACCCGGTACGGCCGCTGTGCTGCATGAACTACCAGACCATAAGTCAGCCGCCAGTTACCTGAGAGGGTTGACCGACAAATATGAGTTGTGCATGAAAAAATCAGACATCGACACTGGTCCGGGTCCATGTTTTTATCACCAGGTTGGAAAATGTAAAGGTGCCTGCCTTGGCCTTGAAGATCCTGATGTTTACAATCTCCGCGTCCGCCTAGCTGTGGCCGCGACACAACAAAATATGGATGAAGATTTTGTGATCACAGATCAGGGCAGAGTACCTGGCGAGATCAGCATGATCCTCATCTCCAAGGGGCGCGTGATGGGTTGGGGATATGCTGATGAGACCACACCGATGTCCCATGTCAATGATATCATCGACCACATCAAGGCCCGCGTCACCATGCCCGAGGACCGCAAGTTTGTAGCCCATTATGTGCGTATGGGAAAATTTGAAAAGATGCTAAAGTTGTGAGACGAGAGACGAGAGACGAGAGGCGTGAAGCGAGAGGCGAGAGGCGTGAGACGTTGAGACGTTGAGGCGTGAGGCGTGAGACGTGAGACGAGAGACGAGAGGCGTGAGGCGTGAGGCGTGAGAGTCTAACTAATACACTAACTTCTAACTTCTAACTTCTAACTTTTAACTTCTAACTTCTAACTTTTAATTACCTGTCTCAGGACCATTGACATACTGCGACAAAAACGCGGCTAAAACTCCTCCTACAAAATTGGCTATCGGAAAAATCCAGATGGTTTCCCAGGAAGTCAGATCAGCCATGGTCATGCCGAGTGCGACAGCCGGATTGAAAGCACCGCCTGAAATGGTGCCGAATGCATAAATCGCTGCTGCATAAGTAAAACCAATCGTGAGTCCATAATAGTTGTTGCCTGCAGTTTTTTTGACGGTGGTGAGATTGAGAAATACATAGACAAAAAGTAAGGAGCCTAATAATTCTGCAATCAGGGCAGGAACGATCTCGAGTACCGTGGGTGAAGGCGTTGCAACAATGTAGGATGTCAGTAAAAATCCGGCTAACATCGCGGCAAGTGTGCCGCCTAAAAACTGGGCGACAATATAAGGTAGTAGGTCTCCGGCATTGAGTTTGCCGCGGAGATAAGTGGCCACACTTACTGCCGGATTGAAATGTCCTCCAGAAATATGAAAACTGGAATACATCATGACGACGAGCATCAAGCCGGCTGCCAGCGGGGCAAAATAGCCCAGACCTCCTGACGTGGTCATACAGATCGTCATGACCAGAAAAAAGGCGCCGAAAAATTCAACGACATATTTTCTGAAGGCGCCTGTATTGTCCTGCTTGGTTGCCATAGGGTAAGGAGATTATGGGTGAGGAAAGAATGTTGTCAAGGGTGGTGAAAATAGAAATAAATCTCTAGACTCTAAGTTGGAAATAGGTGGGACAGGGGGTGGAATTAAGGGGGGGAGTCAAAACGTATGTTTACGAAATGTATTTCGGCGAAATATATTTCGCCGAAATACCAATCCGCTCCGCTGCATGACAAAAATCCCCCACCCATACCCCCCATCCTTCAATATTTACCAATCTTTACACCAACAATGACCGCATTAACCCTGGACGACAATACCTGGATGCTCCGCTGTTTTGACCTCGCAAAACAAGGTCTGGGGTATGTTTCTCCCAATCCCCCGGTAGGTGCGGTATTGGTCCATCAAAACCGAATCATCGGCGAAGGCTACCACACCAGATATGGACACCCTCATGCTGAAGTTGAAGCCATTAACAGCGTTCCATCTGCTGATCGTCACCTCATTCCATTATCAACTCTGTATGTTTCTCTGGAGCCTTGCTGCATCACAGGCAAAACACCCCCCTGTACAAACCTGATCCTCAGCGAAGGAATCATGGATGTAAGATTAAGCACAAGAGATCCTAACCCCGCCATCGCCGGCGCAGGAATAGAACTTTTAAAGACTAAAGGAATCCGGATCACAGAAGCTATCCTTGAAGAAGAAGGGAAAGCATTGATCAGCACTTTTACAACGAACATCCTCCATCACAGACCCCATATCATCCTAAAGTGGGCTCAATCACGATCCGGTTATTCAGGACTGAAAAATGAACAGATATGGTTAAGTGATCCCCTGACTAAAGTCTGGTCCCATGGCCAACGTTCCAAAGCCGATGCCATCATGGTAGGAGCCAGAACAGTGGCAACTGACAATCCATCACTGACTACAAGAGAATATCCAGGCAGATCTCCACACCGGGTTGTATTCGATCCGAATGGACGATTACACAACCAATACAATGTCTTTAATGATGATGGTCTGGATGTTTATTATTTCTCTTCCTCCCTCAATGAAAAATTAAAGGGTAGCCATATTCGAAAACACCTTTTGGATCATGATCTCGATCCGATCCAACAAATCCTGGATGTTTTGTTTGCAAATAAGATAGGCATTGTATTAGTAGAAGGAGGTTCTTACCTCCAGCAAAAATTTATTGACACCAATCTTTGGGATGAGGCATGGGTGATACAAACACAACACCTCTTAACGAAAGGAATCATAGCCCCCAATGTAAAAGGTAGATTGATCAGTAGAGAAAATTTAGGACCAGATAAGATAGTGGGAATCAGACGCGAAGTATAATAACAAACAGTGTTAGTTTCCGGACTTAGCTGGAACCGTTTTAGGCGTCTGATTTATGTACATCTCTTCGTACTTCTTCCACGGAGTTGTCTTGTAATAATCCTCAGCGAAGAATTTCAAAATCATGTCCAGCGCTTTTACATCTTTATAGCCGGGCAATGGCTGGAGAACATCGAGTTTTTCATCAAGAAAGACGATAGTTGGATAAGAGAGCTTTCCAAAAGTGAGCTCGGCGGCTAACTGATGATATCCTGAAGTACCTGATTTAACAAACTTATAGACCTTATCATTGAAGAGGATGTCCGTCTTGGTCTCTGCGTCAAACTTGACCGCGTAATAATGTTTGTTGACATACTTGGAGATCGTAGCCTGATCGAACGTCTCTTTGTCCATTTTTTTACACCAGCCACACCACTGAGTATAGACGTCTACGATAAATTTGCGGGGTTCCTGTTTATTTTTAAGCTGGGCTTCTTCCCATGTCAGCCAATTGATTTGAGCTGCCACCGGGGTGAGCAGGCTAAAGAAAGGTAGTAGT
This sequence comes from Chitinophagales bacterium, assembly GCA_038203965.1. Classification (GTDB taxonomy): domain Bacteria; phylum Bacteroidota; class Bacteroidia; order Chitinophagales; family Saprospiraceae; genus Opimibacter. The sequence goes on from JBBRDL010000163.1 coordinate 6,736, forward strand.
AAGGCAATCAGAAAAACACGAATCATTATCACATGGCTTGAACGATGAGTAAAGGTAATGGTATAAAAACAGACTTAACCCCTAACCTATCATGGCTGATGAGCCATTTAAAATATATTTAACGTATTATGTTAAAACTGAACCCAACCTATACGCCTGATGTTATCACAGGGAAGTACAAAACTTCTTACCTTCGAACCTAAATACCTAATAATCATGGGAATATTTGATGAAGTAAAACGCCTGCTCTGGGTGAAGAAAGCTGTCGCTGAATCTGCTGCTGACAAAGTAGGTGAAAAGGGACGTGAAATGGGTGAAGAGTTTGCCGACAAGGCCTCTGAAACCTGGACCAAAGGCAAAGAATTTGCTGAAGACCTGGGCGAAAAAATAGTCACCGGCACGAAAGAAGGCTTTAAGGAAGCCAAGGAAGCGGTCAGTGATCTCTGGGATAAAAAGGACGACTGGTCACAAAATACCCCTCCCCCAACTGTTAAATCCGAAGATGGGTCTGCTGCCTTTAACAAAGGGGAGAAATTAGGAGAAAATGCCGCCAAAACCTGGGATAAAGTAAAGGAGGAAGGCAAAGAAATCCTGGACAAGGCTGTTGAAAAGTCAGATAAAGTCTGGGAAAAGACCGAAGCCGTCAGTGAAGATCTGTGGAATAAAGCCAAAGATGTAGCCGGCAAAGTCGGTCAGAAGTTTGAAGAAGGCGTCGATTCCATGCTGGAAAAGGCCAAAGCACTTGATAAAAAGATCGAAGAGGAAACCGATAAAGTAGACGCCAACCGTGATGGATGGGCTGATACCACTGTAAAGGATAAGCTCAAGGAGCACGAATCCACCTTAAAAGGCAAGGATGACTTTTTCGAGCGGGCCGCTCGCTACGGCGAGGGCGATTATTCTATGGGCAAACCAATTGTGACCAAGAATGATGAGACCTCCGAAGAAGGGATGACCGAATTGCCCCCATTGC
>JBBRDL010000164.1:0-7669 GCA_038203965.1 Chitinophagales bacterium
CTTCCTTTATATTGATTGATACAGGTATCCCACAGTAGTTTGTAAGCAAAGTCCTGATCGCATACGTGCGCTCAGGAATGAAGTTGTTTGGAATGTATACTGTGATCATAGCGTTTTGCCCCTAAATCCCCTAATACTTCGACTTCGCTCAGCAACCGAGGGGACTTCATTCTAACTTGAAAGGGAAGCAATTTAGTACAATTAAATTTCCAATAAAAAGTAACCTCCAGAATTAGCTTTTTCTTAAGCAAGTCCCCTTCAGGGGATTTAGGGGCCAACGCTTGCGTACGCAGGATCAAAAGAGAGCATGATCCAATTGAAAATCAAGTAAGCCGTCTTTGATGGCGAGAGTAAAACACTCTCTCACTCTCTCACCCTCTCACCCTCTCACCCTCTCACTCTCTCACTCTCTTACCCTCTAAAAAACGCAGCAATCTGTTCGCATACATAGGCTATCTGATCATCCCCCAGATCCGGATGCATCGGTAGCGATAATACTTCCTTGCTGATCTTCTCCGTCTGCAGCAGTGGCACACGACGACGCACCAGCTTATTGAAAGCAGCCTGCTCATGCATCGGTACAGGGTAATAGATCATCGAAGGAACCTTCTGCTCAGCAAGATATTTTTGCAATTCATCACGACGTCCATTAGTTACGCTGATGGTGTATTGATGAAATACATGATCTGACCAGGCTACTCGAGTTGGGGTCAATACGTGTTCGATATTGGCCAGTTGCTGATCATATTTGTCAGCGGCATTACGTCGCTGTTGATTCCAGGTATCCAGATGGGGCAGCTTTACATTCAAGATGGCGGCCTGCATAGAATCCAGTCTGCTGTTGACACCAACTGCATCGTGGTAATATCTTTTCTCCATGCCATGATTAGCCAGCATTTTGAGTTTATGTGCCAGATGCTCGTCACGCGAAATCATGGCCCCACCATCTCCGTAACAACCAAGATTTTTAGAAGGATAAAAGGAAGTACATCCTATATGTCCGATGGTGCCGGACATTTGTTTGTGATCATCCGCTGCTATACATCGTGCTCCCATCGATTGTGCGTTGTCTTCAATGACATACAAATCGCGGTTTTTTGCAATGGCCATCAAAGACTTCATATTGACACACTGTCCGAAAAGGTGGACAGGTATTATTGCTTTTGTGCGCGGAGAAAGAGATGCTTCGATGTCTTCTATTTTCATCAGGAACGTCCTGGGATCCACATCTACTACTATTGGTTTTAATCCCAATAATGCAATGACCTCTACACTGGCCACAAAAGTGAAAGAAGGCACGATCACTTCATCTCCCGTATCAAGTTCAAGCGCCATCAAGGCTATCTGTAGCGCATCCGTACCATTGGCACACGCGATGACATGCGCATCATCGAGATACTTGCCCAGATCTGCTTCGAATGATTTCACTTCTGGTCCCTGGATAAAAGCACCGCTCTCGATACAACCAATCAATCTTGCATCCAACTCACTCTTGAGTTGCTTGTACTGGCTTTGAAGATCCACCATCTGTATAGGCTGCATAACGTATTATTTTGGGTAGATGATTTCCCTTCCGATACTGGAGTAGAAAAATTCGGCCGGGATATCTTCCAGGTCGTAAATATTGCGTCCGTCAAAAATGACAGGCGTCTTCATTTTAGATTTGATTTGCTGAAAATCAGGGGTCCTGAATTCATTCCACTCCGTCACGATGGCGAGTGCATCCGCACCATCAAGTACATCGTACATATCTTCAGTATAGGTGACATCTGCACGAAAGTATTGCCTGAAATTTGGAATAGCTTCCGGATCTGTAGCAATTACCTCAGCACCTTCATTGAGCAGGTCCGTGATGATATCTATCGCCGGAGCTTCTCTGACATCATCCGTATTAGGTTTAAATGCCAGGCCCCAGATAGCAATACGTTTGCCCTTGATATCGCCATGAAAATAGGATAGTATTTTTTGAGCCAGGATATGTTTCTGCAAGCGGTTGACATCCATGACTGCATCCAGAATTTTAAATTCATAATGGTGCTCTTTAGCCGTCAGATGCAGGGCTTGTACATCTTTCGGAAAACAACTACCACCATAACCGACGCCAGGAAATAAAAATCGTTTTCCAATACGGGTGTCGCTGCCTATTCCTTTGCGTACGTGATCCACATTGGCACCGGTACGTTCGCAAAGATTGGCGATTTCATTCATAAAAGAAATCCTTGCGGCGAGATAGGCATTGGCTGCATATTTGGTCATCTCAGCAGACCGTTCATCCATAAACAGGATTGGGTTGCCCTGTCGAACGAAGGGCTTGTAGAGCCGTTCCATCACTTGTTGTGCACGGGGTGAAGAAACACCAATGACTACCCGATCGGGTTTCATAAAATCATCTACGGCGACCCCTTCGCGAAGAAATTCAGGATTGGATACCACATCAAAAAGTTCAGGAGCCAGGTTTTTCAGCATGACTTCACGCACTTTTTCGGCGGTGCCGACAGGGACAGTACTTTTATCCACAATCACTTTGTAATGGGTGATAATGTGAGACAGATCTTCTGCGACGCCAAGTATAAAAGAGAGGTCAGCAGACCCATCCATACCGGGGGGAGTAGGCAAGGCGAGGAAAATGATCTGGGCATTTTTTATCCCATCCGCAAGGGAGGTTGTAAAATGCAACCGTCCTTGTTCACGACATCGGTCAAAAAGTACTTCCAGTCCGGGTTCAAAAATGGTAATCTTTCCTGCCTGTAGGCTGGCCACTTTATCGGCATTGTTATCGATACAGGTGACGTCATTGCCTGTTTCAGCAAAGCAAGTGCCTGTGACCAATCCAACGTATCCGGTTCCAACTACAGCGATCTTCATAGGGGCGCAAAGATAGTCAGCAGAGGGCATACTTCGACTGGTTCGACCTGATAAGCGCATCCTTGGGCTACAGCTCACCAACCGGCCGCTCAGCACAAGTAGGGCATAGGGCAGAGAGGAATAAGAAAGGGGTTGGCAGTCAGCAGTCAGCAGTATGCATGGAAAAGTATGAAGGGAGCAAAGGAGCAAGGGGTGGAATGTGGTACGATACCGTAACGCTCGCTATTTTAAAATTGCCCTCGGCTTCAGCCGGGGGATTAGTAGCGCTGGGAATTTGGCTTTAGCCACCAATGGGATCTTCTTTGAGGCTAAAGCCACAAGTATACTGCACACCGAGACCCCGGCTTGAAAGCAGGGGCAATTTAATTTGAAAGCCAGGGCAGCAAACTTATCTCCGGTTTCGGTTCTTGTAGCCACCACCCCAGGATCCCATGTCGATCAAAATGGCGATCACCATGATGACAATATTGAATGTGGTCCATTGGCCGCCATAATTGTTGATAACCACACTATACCAAAGCGTGGTGACCGGCAAAAAGAAAAAGCCCAGCACGGGCCAAAGGACGGAGCTAAATACGCCGGAAAACCAGTCTGTGAAAAACCACAGGACCCCAATAAGCAACCTGGGAAAAAGAAGAGCGATCAACGGAAGTAAACAAGGCATGTCAGGTATTTTTTTGATTTTATAAATATACGGAGGGTGGTGACACCAGGTAGAAAATATTTTTAAAAATTACTCAAACAGCATACATGTCGAAAGATTATCTAAACATAGGCCATTGCGAGAATGAATACAGTGTTTAGAGAGTTTAGTATAATCACCTGTTCGGTGCTTCAGTTTAGAAAATTTAGTTTAGCACTCCCTTAAGCCCGTTCGGCGTAGGTTGTACCTACGCGGTTGCTGAGCTGCAGTACCAGGGTGCGTACAAGAAGGTCGAAGCATCGTGGCGTTTGCAAGTTTTTAACTTGCGAGTCATACACAAGTAGGGAACGCATAGTTCGACACATTCGACAAGCTCAGTGCGGCGCTTCAATCACCACAAGGATTGCACAGATATATTTAAAAAAAGAGTTTCCGCAAATTGAATTTTTCATTCATTGCCAAAATCAACAGTTGACAGTTGACTGCCGACTAATAACTTCAAACTAAAGACTACAAACTTTCAAAGCTCCTATAGAAATAGTTGATTGGAATTTAGTTAATTTGGTGACAGCCCTTTAAAATCTGTAGTTTATGAAATTTCAAAATTGTACTAGCGTACTTTGCTTGATATGTTGCTTTTTCGTGCAATCAACTTTAAGTACAGCACAGGGGAATGAGCCAGTTTTCGCACCGATTGGAGCCACCTGGTACTACAGCCCTGTAACTTTTGGCCCACCCTGGATCACAGATCCGTTAAGAGCCTTTTTTTTGGTAGAAAAAGATACTTTCATGCTGGGGTATGATGCGAGGGTTATTGGATGTTATGTCAACGACAATAATCAGATGCTCCGCGTGGATAGCCTGACCAGGTATGTAGCCACTATCGGAGATCAGGTCTTTTACAAAGTGGAAGATGAATTTGTCCTCTTGTTTGACTTTGGCGCACAGGCCGGGGATACGATTCATTCAAAAGTAGATGAATTTGGGTTGGGGATAGGATGTGGTTCTGATTTCTCCAATGGAGTAATTGATTTTAGTTATGTGGTGGATTCCGTAGGGTTACAATATACAGATGGGGAAGAACTCAGGGTATTGTATGTTCATTCCATTGATCAGTCGCCTGACCCGGATTGGGTATTTTGGGAGCCGATAGTTGAGCGCATAGGACCTATGAGTTTCGGGGCTTTTTGGTGGGGGCATGGTCAGGGATGTATTTTCGAATCAGGATATTTGCGCTGCTATATCGATGATGATATCAATTGGCGTAGTTCTTACTTTGATGATCAGCTTCCTTGCGATTACATCAGCTTGGCGAATGAAATTCAATATCCACGCTACAGCCTTTATCCAAATCCGGCTGAGAACTATATCTATCTTCCGCCGGGCGCAGACCATGTAGGATTGTGGGATATCATGGGGCGAAGTTTTCAGGTAACGAGGGTAGAAAATGAAATCGACGTCAGTCTGTATCCTCCCGGTATGTATATGCTCCGTTTTGAATTGGAAGGAATCATGAGGGCTGCATCGTTTTTGAAGAATTGAAAGTCCCAGATGCAGATATCCTTCGCATTCACAAAAGTCAGCCGTCAACTCTGGACTGTCAGCTGTTGAATGAGGCATTAATGAGAAGACGAAAGACGGAAGATAAAAGATGGATGACGTATTACTTTAAACAAACTGAAGACGACAAACTTTTCGAAAGAGTTAATTCCTTTTCTGTTTCAATTCGACATCACACCCATTACACCATAAAACCAGGAATCAGCAGCAGCATATAACAAAAGTTATATTTCCCGTCTAGTGGATACTCCTGAATTTTACACTTGAACGGTTTATGATTCCTGTATACTATTCAAGGGTTACTATTTCTCTTCCTAAAATAGCTTGTCAGTTTAATAGCGATCTGGAAAAGGGACAGTATCCCGGAATGGCAGACGCCAACTCGAAAGGGGGATGGAGGTGCATCGGATCGTAACGATTGGACGAGGTTTAATTCCTACGAATTCTGTGATAAATCGGCACCGGGAATATTACTTCTAAAAGCCAGGAATCAGAGGGAGCGTATAACAAAAGTTATATTTCACGAATAGCGCATCCTTCTGAAATTTACATTTATTCAATCTGTCCTATTAAGAATTAGTAATTCATATTAGAAAAGTAAAAAATCAAAACAAGCTTATAATGAAAAAAATTTACATTCTTTCAATCGTGTTTTTCATTGCTTATTTTTCGAATGCACAAACCGTCATTGTTAGTGCTTCAGAGCCTGATGCAAAAATTATTGTCGATGGCCAAAATCTCGGGACAGGAACATTGAAAATAAAAATTCCAAAAGGAACATGTGTGACTGTTAAGGTTCAAAAAGTAGGATTTCTAAAATATGAGCAAACGTATTGTTATAAAAAGGGACAGACAATGCCTCCTCCTAAACAATATTTTGAAATGAAAAAAGACGATGCCGAAGAAGCCTCCATTAAAACCGATCAGGCAAATATTGATTTTTCAGTTGAAGTGAATAGTAAATATGATGCAACAGAGGCTTGGAAATTAACGAATCAAATTGTGACGGATTATTTTGATGCTATTGAAGTGGCAGACAAGGAAACATCCTATTTAAGAACTGCATGGAGTGTTCAGTCTTTTCAACAAAATACTATAAGAACAAGATTAATTATTAAATTGGGAAATTCAAATCCACTTACTTTTAAAGTTAAATTAGTGAGTGAGTTTTCTGGTCTGTCTGGTACTAGTGTAAAGGCTGATGAGCAATTTCGTGAATGGGATAGAGTGCTTAGAAAGTACCAAAATATTATTAGTGATTTTTCAACACGTTTAGCAAGTAAGTAGTAAGATTTTTGACAAGGTATTTCCATAAAGATTAGAATCTCAAACTTGCAGAATCAGGTTCACCAAATGCATTGCTATGTTCAAGTTGCCTTTGCATTTCATTCCAATCCTCTCTAAAAATCGTGGCACTGAATTGATGAGCTCGCTGTAACATTTTTATATAAGCAGCAGGGTCTTGTTGTCGGGTTAGTCTGCGTAATACAAGTAAGTAATTGTCTCTACCATGGTAGGTGTGATTATTTGCAATTCGAGGTCAAATATTTTTTACTTAAAGTGTGTTTTGCCGTGATTAAATCAAATATTTTCCAATTTAATGAACAATAATGCAAATATTATCCACTAAAAAACATAACACATGGTTCTTCAATTATAGAAGAAATCAATGCCCAAACCCGACATAGCCTTCAAAAAAAATAGGGACCCCACCAGCGATCTACAAAGCGCCTTATCAGAGAACAGATTGTCTGATTACGGCATGAAGAGGATATTCTGCTTTCACTAATCCCATTGGAACTTGAATGGTGATGCCCCTTCCCCCATGAGCAGGAATAACGCTGCATTAACAGATGTCGTTTCGACTCCGCTCAACGACCTATGATCTTGCTCAATGAATAGCTTCGTTTTTAGCTTTTTGCTGGCTCCATGATTTTCTCATTGTCGTTTCGACTCCGCTCAACGTCAACACAGCCTGACATCGATGAATAGATGGGTCAGAAGCTGAAATCATTTTCGCAAAAGGCAAAACAAATTTCAAGTACTTTCCTTTGAAGAAGTTGAGCGGAGTCGAAACGTCGTTAGGATGAGTAATTCAATATAGAGAAGTAAAAATCGGAGTATTTCAACATGAACGATTCATCGGTCGTTGAGCGGAGCCGAAACGACAAAAGGCGAGGCTCCCGCATTCATGTCAATTGATCATCAGTTGACAGTTTGCTGAGCACTCCACCACCAGCGCTATAAACTACAAACTGTAGAAACCTTACCCCCCTCTTTTTCCTTTCTTCCCGCCAAACAACCCAATTCCCGGTCCCCAGTTATACCGTTCTGCCCTTCCGCCGTTCCTCCATCCCCCCTCACATCCCAATTCCCCTTCCCCCCTTCCCCCGTTCCGCCCGGTTGCTGAGCTGTCGCACAGGGATGCGCGTAAGCAGGTCGAAGCATCCCCCCTTCCCCCCATCCCCCCCTTTTCCCTATCTTCCCCCCACCATCCAACACATACCAACACCATTAGACCCACCCAATGCCCAAACCCGACATAGACTTCGAAAAAGAACTCTGGGACGCCGCCAATGAACTAAGAGGCGCCGTTTCAGA
>JBBRDL010000165.1:0-7602 GCA_038203965.1 Chitinophagales bacterium
TCAGCAGAGACGATGGAAGGAAAGTTCAGGCCAGGTCATTTTATTGGCATGTCAGAAGTCGTATACAGGTTGTTAGTGATTATCAAACCTGATCAACTATATATGGGGCAAAAGGATTTTCAACAATTTGCGATCATCAGGAAGCTTATCGCGGATTTTAAGTTGCCCATCGAACTGGTCATGTGTCCGACGGTGAGAGAAGAAAATGGACTGGCGATGAGTTCACGTAATGTCAGGCTGAGTGTGGAAGCAAGAGAAAGGGCCGGCGTCATATTCAACATATTATCATCCGGGAAAATATTGTTTGAGCAGAAAGGACATGCTTCTACTATTCAGGAAATTGCGCTGGACGCTCTGCATAAAGTCAGTTTTGATCCCGAATATTTTGAGGTGGTGAATGGGTATACACTGGACCCGGTACAATCAATACATGATGCGGATCAGATTGTCGCCTGTTGTGCCGTTAAAGTAGAAGGTGTCCGACTCATTGACAATATGATCTGGAAAGAAGAATAAAGTCTCCAAACGAATGAGCAAATGAGAAATATATACATGGCCGCATCTAGTCAACATGTTGGTAAGACAACTTGTACACTTGGATTGGTATCGGCACTGATGCGTAAAGGATATAAAGTGGGGTATTGCAAGCCTGTAGGACAAAAGTCACTTGAAGTGGATAATCTACGGGTAGACAAAGACACCGTTCTTTTTGCTGATTTGATTGATTTTCAAATTGATCCAAAGTTACATAGTCCGGTGATCCTCGGCACAGGCGCCACCACCAGATATCTTGAACATCCGGAAGTGTTCAATCTCGAGAACGACATTCTCAATGCAGCCCATGCGCTGGACAGGTTGCACGATGTTGTGATATTCGAAGGCACCGGACATCCTGGTGTTGGTAGCGTAGCAGAGATGTCCAATGCACATGTAGCCAAGCTTGTAAAGGCGCCTGTGATCATGGTCGTGGAAGGTGGGATAGGAAGTACAATTGATATGCTCAACATGAACCTCGCCTTGTTTAGAGAAGAAGGTGTTCCGATTCTGGGTGTGATTGTCAACAAAGTGATCCCGGATAAAATGGAAAGGGTGAGGTACTATCTCAACAAGTGGCTTGAGCCTCGGGGTATTCCGTTGCTTGGTTTGATCCCGTATGAAAAAAGTCTTGCGTATCCGGTCATGCGTACGATCATGGATTCTATTTCAGGGTTGGTCACCCATAATTCAGAAAATCTCGACAACAAAGTTGGTGATATCATGGCGGGATCGCTTCTCGATACACAGGAATTAAAATCGTTTGAAAACATATTGCTGGTAGCTGCTGTACGTCAGCTCGAACCGGCCCTTGAAAAAATCAATTCGATAACGAAAGTGATGCGTAAGACTAAATCACCATTGTCCGGCATTGTACTGACAGGTCAGGGCACGCCTGAAAGTCGTTCGATTGATTATATCATCAAGCATAAGATTCCGATGGTGCGTACCGAATTGGATACCTATGGCTCCGTACTGCAGATCAGTAAGATTGAAGTCAAGATCAATCGAGATACGCCTTGGAAAGTTCGAAGAGCTGTTGAATTGATTGGTGAGTACGTAGATATAGGCTTGCTGACTGAAAAACTTGGTTTAAGTGAAAAGTGAATAGGTGTCAGCTGACAGGTATCAGTGATCAGACGTCAGCTTCCAACTCCCAGCTGTTAGGGTGAGTGGGGTGTGAAATTTTAAGATCTTAATTTGCGTGAATTAGCAAAAATTAGCGGCTGAATCGTGAATCTTGAGTCGTGAAAGTTGCTTGTGCTGAGCTGAGCCGAAGTATGATCATTTATCTTTGATCAGATATATTCATTCTCATTTTCTGCGAGAATTATATTTTCAATAATTCTGCGTCATAAGCGATCTAAAATCAGTGAGTCGTGAGTTGATGATGCTTCGTCCCCTCCCGTTTTTAACGGCAAGGAAAACTATCTGTCTGCATCGAATACTTCGACTAGAAAAAAACAAAGTTGGGCGTAGGTTAAACCTGCGTCCTCGGAGGCTACTGACACAGCTTCGAAATGGAGCATGATCCCTTATGGTTTATCCTTCGATAGCCGGAGGCTACCGACATCGTCTGTTTTTTAAAAAAAACGGACGATGTGTGCAGGCAGAGCCTGCAAAAAAAAGAGCATCATACGTCTTTCCTCTGCAAGGCTGATGTCTAAAGTCTCATCTAAATAACCGGGCAGATCAAAAAAAGAGTATAGATATCAACGCTCTTTTTATGTTTTTACTGTTACTTCCAACTATCAACTAAAAACTACCAAGCAAAGCACAGCTTTGCAGCCACACAGACGTAGGTCAACCTAAGCCTAACGATTTTGCATATTTCGACTGTAAATCTACTGGAGGCAGCGTCTGCAAAAAAAAACGAGCGCCCTGCATCTTACATCTGCGAGTCTGGTATCTGGCATCCTATGTAAGTACCCTAGGAACTAACTAACATCTGCAAACAAAAGTCGACAGTTGACGGCTGAAAGTTGACTCAATTATTTCACCAACACAACCCCTGTTGCCATAAACTTCTTTTCCATGATCGGCTCCGTGATGGCAGCGATTTCTTCAGTAGTTTTACCTGCATCCTCTGCATAATGCTTGAGTTCTTCAACAGATGTTTCTTGTCTGTAGGCTTTGCCCTCGATGATGACTTCCTGACCAGCAAGGTCTTTTGGCATGAAGAAGCCATAATCCTGGAACTGGACGAAAATCTCCCCTTCAGCGGTGCCGGCGGGATCAACGATATTCATCCAGCAGCCTTTGGCCTGGCAGACATCGCCGACTTTGGCACGCATGACCACATTGACAGAATCTGCTGTCTCGAGCTGTGCATTTACATCCGCAAAACTGACAGCTGCATCTGGTTTGGATACTCCGGCACCAAAAGAGGTTTCCTCAGTAGTCGTAGGCGCAGTGGTCTGCTTGCAGGAAAACCATACAGATGTACCTATCAGCAGAAGACTAATAATTTGAAACTTTTTCATAGTCGTTTGATATAATATACGGGGGCAAAAATAAGTTTTATATCCTGAATCCGCATTTTATATCAAATCCACTGCGATAACGGACCTGTACATCTGCATCCCTTTTAGTTTTTAAAACAATACGCCTTATGATCAGATCAGGTATATCTATTGCCCTCCTGTGCCTTGCTTTCAACTTTGCTGCCGCCCAGTGTCTCGTAGGTGATTGCCAGAATGGCTTCAGTAAATACAGATTTCAAAACGGGGCCATGTATGAAGGCGAGATGTCCTACGGTAAAATCCATGGCTTAGGGACACTAAAATTTGCCAATGGCGACACCTATAAAGGGTACTGGAAGATGAATAAACGCGAAGGCGAGGGCATTCTCAATACCGTAGACGGATACAGCTATGTCGGCACTTTTTCCAATAATCAGTTGAATGGTGCTGTAAAAGTTTATGAACTAAGTGGAGGGTATTTTGAAGGTATTTGGGACAAAGGGGTTAATAATGCAGGAGGCACTTTTATCCAGGCGGATGGGCATAAAAAAAAGGGTTACTGGAGTGATTCCGGTTTTAAGCTTGATAAGGTGCCTATTAAGTCAGAAGCTCTCGAATATATCGCTGATTGTAACCTCGTACCATGTGGCTCAGGCAAAGGCCGGATGATCTTTGAGGATGGATCCGTGTACACCGGATTTTTTATCAATGGCCTTCCGGATGGCGAAGGGGAGTGTAAATATGTCAATGGGGATGTCTACAAAGGCCGGTGGAGCAACGGAAGGCCTGCCGGGAAAGGACAGTATGTGTATTCCAATGGTCTAGTCCTGTCAGGTGAATGGGATAAAGGGAAATACATAGAGCAGCAGAACGCAGCTGTGCCTGTTTCGAAACCCTCCTATGCCGAGGGGGTCAATATTTATGCCCTGATCGTAGGTGCTTCGAGGTATGATCACTTCGAATCCCTCAAGTATACTGACGATGATGCTTACCGGATTTATGCCTTTTTGAAGAGCCCTGAAGGCGGGGCAGTGCCGGAAGACCATATCAGGATCCTGATAGACGAAAGTGCCATCGCTGAAAACATATACAAAGGGCTGGATGATATCATAGCTATGGCAGGCAAGGAGGATCTCGTGCTGATCTATCTCGCAGGACATGGTTTGCAAGGCTTTTATGTACCGACGGATAGTGACGGGTATAGAAACAGGGTTGAGTATGATGTCATCAAAGAGCGATTGAGTTTGTGCCAGGCCAGGCAGAAACTGGTGATTGCAGATGCCTGTTACGCAGGTTCCTTGCTGGCTGCCAAGACCCCTATTTTCGAATCAGTAGATCTTTTTTACAAAAAATTGCTGTCCAGCGGGGGCGGTACGGCTTTCCTTTTATCCAGCAAAAGTGAGGAGTTTTCCCTTGAATCACTTGGCCTAAGACAGGGCATTTTCAGTCATTACCTGATTGAAGGCCTTAAGGGAGAGGCTGATACAAATAAAGATAAATTAGTGTCTTTGGACGAACTCTATGCCTATGTCTATGGTCATGTCAGAACCTATTCGGGAAATATGCAGACCCCTGTGCTAGCCGGGGATATGGATGGGGGGATGCCGCTGTCTAGCGTAAGGTAATATTTGCCTTAATACTTGCATAAACGGCTCTTTTCCTTATCTTTGCCGGCCATTTTTGACATAATTTCATTTAAAAACGCGCTTGCAGCCCTCGGGAGTGTGCAGGCTACAAATCCAAGCAAACGCCATGCGGCATTTTGAATTAACGTTCATTGTCGATCCCGTTTTGTCTAATGAGGAGATTCAATCCGTCAGACAGACTTATGAGGATCAAGTGAAAAAACAAGGTTGCACGATCGTCCACGTTGAAGACGGCGGCCTCAAACAACTCGCCTACCCGCTCAACAAGCGCAACTCAGGCATTTACTACACTATCGAATTCGCTTCAGAAACAGGCGAAGGCATTGCCCCAATCGAACTGGCCCTTCGCCGTGACGAACGTATCATGCGTTACCTCACTATCTCACTCGACAAGTTCGGCGTGAAATATAATGAGGACAAACGCGGAGGACTCATCAAGAAAGTCCAGCGGTTGAGAAAGAAAGCAGCTAAACCTGCAGACGTTGCACCTGTGCCCACGGCTAAGGTCCCTGAAGTAGTCACCCCGGAGATTGTTGAAGAAGAATAATAATTCCGGACCTCATTTCTAACTGATTCAATTCAAAAATAAAATGGCAACACAAGAAGATATTAAGTTTCTCAGCAATCCAAATATCGGGAAACAACGTAAAAAATACTGCCGCTTTAAAAAATTCGGCATCCGTCATATCGACTATAAAGACCCGGATTTTCTCGCTCAGTTCCTCAACGAGCAAGGTAAAATCCTCCCACGTCGTATCACGGGCAACTCACTGAAATACCAGCGTAAGGTATCTGCAGCGATCAAGCGTGCACGCCACCTTGCCCTGCTGCCTTTCGTGACGGACTTATTGAAGTAATCATCTATCAACCGACAAAGACATCATGGAAATAATATTATTAAAAGACATTGATACCCTTGGCGAGCGTCACGAAGTGGTGAGTGTAAAACCGGGGTATGCCCGCAATTACCTCATCCCCGGCAAACTGGCCCTCACCGCAAATGCGACTAACAGAGCTAAGCTCGATAAGTTACGTTCTGATGAAGCTGCTCACGAAGCCGAGCGCATAGCTGACTACAAAGTACTCGCCGCCAAACTGGAAGGTCAGGTACTACGTATCGGTGCGAAAGCCGGTACGACCGGAAAAATCTTCGGTAGCGTTACTAACGTACAGATCATGCAGGCCCTCAAAGATCAAATGGGTATAGAGGTGATCCGTAAAAAAATCGAACTGGCAGAAGAAGTAAAAGTATTAGGTAGCTATGTTGCCAATATCAACTTCCATGCGCAGGTACATACAACCGTCAATTTTGAAGTTGTAGAAGAATAGAACCAACCTGATTTCCTGGTGCAGAACCCGGAAATAACCTATCGAGGTCCGCTATGAAAATAACGGGCCTCTTTTTTTAAATGCACTATATCAGTTGTAGCTTCAATACCTTAAGGTAATGCTCTGCGTATTTCTAATATCCTTGCGCCATAACCAGGGTACCCCCTTACAGACCCTTAAGTGAAAACCCTGAACTATTCAATTTTAACGAATTAGGGCTGTTTTTTTTCAATTTTTACTTCCTGCCTTCGTTTGGAAACTGTATATTTATAATTCATTCTTCCCTTTATAAGTATTACATCCCTCCCAGGAGTTCATTCTCCAGTTGTAATGATACAATTGTCTCTCACCCCCGAAGTAATTTGTAACTAATTAATTCTTCAACATATGAGACTCAAATTAAATTTATTCAGCATTGGTGCTTCAGCATT
This sequence comes from Chitinophagales bacterium, assembly GCA_038203965.1. GTDB lineage: Bacteria > Bacteroidota > Bacteroidia > Chitinophagales > Saprospiraceae > Opimibacter. The sequence continues at coordinate 6,403 of JBBRDL010000165.1, forward strand.
ACTAGGCATATTGCTGGCCGTCGGATGTACCCAGGATGATAACATCAGTCCGCTCGACAATGTAGCCCTCGAAGAGCGTGGAACGCTGATTGGCACGTCTTCCAATTTTCCACTTGTAGGTTTGACACCCACCAATGAACTGGTGCACTTGCTTTCAGGACCTCCTGTCACAGAGACTGCCGTAGTCGCGATTGTTGGTCTGAGAGTGGCTGAATCTATCATGGCAATTGATTACAGTACCAAGACAAAGCAATTGTATGGTGTTTCAAACCAAAGTTTCATATACAAGATCAATCTTACGACCGGCGTTGCGACTCCTGTTTCTCTTATTCCAATGACTCCTGCGATCGAAGGACAAAAGGTCGGATTTGATTTCAATCCAGCCGATGACCTTATTCGAATTGTTTCAGATGCAGGTCAGAATCTACGTGTCAGCCCTTTCACAGGTATGGTCGTAGGTGTAGATACACCGCTCAATCCCGGCACACCTTCTATACAAGGTGCTGCATATTCATATGGCAATACGCACAGTAAAGCAGCCTTGTATGATATAGATGTAACAGAACAAGCATTGTTTGTGCAGAGTCCCGCCAATGAGGGCAGGCTTGTAAAAGTAGGTACTTTAGGTTTTGCATTTTCAGGTGATGGAGGTTTTGAAATCACACAGAAGAATATGGGTTTTGCAGTCCAATACGGCAGAAGCACGTCTATTGGTGGTGGAGGTACTGCAGGTTCCGGTTCACATGATATCACTACAGAAGAGGCATACCGGCTGCTCTCAATCAATCTCACGTATGGTGTTGCCAGATCACATGGTCGTGTACGACCTATGATCGGGTTGACCTCCAATGCCAGGTAAATCTGGTTTATAACATTCAATCACAGTTTTCCTTATTCTACAGGCTGTCGGAATCCTTAACCGGCAGCCTTTTTTATGTTATTGCTGTATGACAGTTGCCCTTTAGCAAATCTTCATCAAGCGCCATTTTAGGTCAAAAGCTTGATGGCACAGGAAGATAAAGGCTACAAATGAATTTGAAGAGATGGAAATACTTATGCAGTCGATCCAGACAATCATTTATTGATTTTTAATCCTGACAATCTCGCTTCGATGATTATCAAACCTATCGGAGGCCTGCAGGTCGGAGAGAATATCCTTGGTATCGATATGCTTCCTGCTACAGGCCAACTCTTTGCATT
>JBBRDL010000166.1:0-7568 GCA_038203965.1 Chitinophagales bacterium
GGTTATAAAAACTGGACAAATAATCAAAGTTTTGCGTACAATGTCACTACCGGTGCCATAGTTTCGTATTAGACCATAATGAACTGACAGTTGTCAGGCAATCCTTAAAAATGACCATTCACCAACCAATAAAAAAGCCCGGACATCCGGGCTTTTTTATTGGTTGGTCCCCACTCATCGCATCCCCCGTATCCGCACCGTCTTCGATGCCAAATGAACTTCCTGTAGAAAATATCCCAGCCCCACCACCAGAGCAAGCGTGGCAAGGATAAAAAGCACACCAATGATCCAGTTTAAACGCACGAAAAACATAGCCTCCAGAAAGAGCGTAACGATGACAAGGCACACCAGTAAGGCGGCAATGGTAATCATCGTGATGGCTCTGCTGGTGATATGCCTTCTTCGCTCTAGCATCAGTAGTTCTCTGTGAATCTCAGGCGGATCATACGACGTCATGATCTCTGGTTTTTCAGTAAGTGATCTGCCCCGATCGATGATGCGTGATAGTCGGCCGGACATCACATTGAGCATGCCTGCTATACCGGTCAATAAGAAAACAGGACCAAGCGCTAGCTGAATAGCTTTAGATATTTCACTGATGATGTCTGTCGAATTCATTAACAATACAAGTTATGGAGGTGAAGATCGGAAAAGGGGCTGGAAACTCAAGTTAAAATGTGGCTTAGTAAGATTATGAATGATTCGTCCTGTGATCGCTTATCATCATGCAATAACCTATGTATTCAATCTTCAATTGCCTCTAAACCTAGCTTCTTGAGTTTTGCTAATCCGTCCTTCATTGCTTTTACTTGTTCTGATGCATGCGCTTGCCATATAGTCACTTATCCGACGACTATAAATGGAAGAGCTGAGCGATAAGACCTTGTTGGATTGCCTGGAAATTTTTTGTCCGTTAAATTAGGATCATCTATTCAAAGCGGAACCATGCTATTTTAGCACCTCAAAAGATCCGGAATAAACCTTTTTTCCATCCAGCATATTGATCACATATCTTCCTGCCGGGAAATCAGCAACAGGTATTTTGATTTCTTGCATTCCATTGACTTGCACCGTGTGGACCATACGTCCTGAATGATCATACACCTGTATTGCTGCAGTAATGATATCGGAAGGCATCATCAGATTCACATGCGTACTGGCTGGATTGGGATACAACGATAATGGCAGAATGGCTTGAACAGGAACAATCGCCGAAGTAAAATCTGGATCAAAGCGTGTACCGCTGTTATAAATTTCCTTGGTAGTCGGATCAGATAGCCATGCGATCACATACGTTTCATCCGCATTCCAGTCATTATCCACTTCATAGTCAAACGTCAATGATGCTGCACCACTAGTCATGTTCACTTCTTCTCCGGCTGTATTGGTTAAAAATCGTCTGAATACATTGTGATGTACAGTCTCACCATTAGGTGCATTGTACATGATTTCTCTTTCTACGATGACGGCAAACAAGCGACCTGTAGCCAGCGATCCGCCCACTACATCTTCAAGATTGATCGTCACCGTACGATTGGAACCTGCTGTCTCTTCCACATCCACATGAAGCCATGACGTACCTCCGGTCAATCCATTGAGCACTGTATTGGTCACACCCGATGAAGATTTGAAATCCACTCCATTTAGACCGACTGTGGGTGTGCCAAAAATACTTCCAGGATAAAACTGTAATCGAGCAGTGTTTCCAGCAATATTAGCCTGATAAAAAATACAATTGCTGTAAGGCGTGCCAGGATAGAAACTGATCAGGTGGTACTCCCCTTCATAATTTCCAAGGCGGCTAAACAATCCCGGATTTTGTGAGCCACATATTGAGCAGGGGGTATTTGTAAACAATTCCAAGGTTAGATACCGCAGCGGGAGTTCCTGCGCTACCAGGGATGATGGTCGAATTGAGGATATTACGACAATAGAAAAGAGTATAAGAAAGCGTTTGAAAAGATGCATCACAATGGGTTTAGAGTTAAATACAGACTCCAAGTATAAGCGTTTTTGGAGAAAAAAGTTTTGGCGCGATCGCTCAATCCGTATTTATTACTGTTGAAGCCGTCAAGCGGTTGCTTTTTTAGTGCTCCTTCCGTCCAATAAGTCTGCCTTCTATTCCCCATCTTCTGCCTAATTTCCTACCCCAAAACATTCTAATGTACGGACTGTCTATACGATACAAGAGGAAAGTTACTTCAGAAAATTCTTTTGCACAATCATCAGACCACGACTACATTTTCACTTGGGCAATGGCCTCAAGGCATTTACCGTTTGGTGATCCAACAGAACAATACCTTGGAAACTGTAACGATATCCAGGATTTGAGCAATACTTGCTCTAAAGCTTAACGTACTGATCTACAGACGCGATAAATTGTGAGGCCGTCGGCGTATAACCAGTCTTCCCTAACCCCTTGACTTGGTATTTGCCACTGGCTGCATCTTTGGTCAGGTCGAGGACCCAGACCGTTGGATAACCTGTGATACCAAGTGCTTGCTGCATACCCGCATTTTGATCCCTGTTTTTCTGAGGGATCTGCATTCTTCGTGGAAAATCGAGCTCGAGAAGTACAACATTCTTCTTAGCCCAGTCCTGGAATTCAGGTTTTGAAAAAACATCTGCATCGAGCTTCTTGCACCATCCACACCAATCGCTTCCCGTAAAGTTGGCCAGGATGGGTTTGCCTTCCTTTTGGGAGATTGCATAAGCTTCGTCAAGGTCTACCAGCCACCCGGCCTTTGCGGAGGCATAGGCTGCAGGCTTTGGAGCTTCCGTTGGTGTAGTTGTCTTGGCAGGGGTGGTTGTGGAAGACTGTGAACAAGCCTGGAAGACTGAAGCGCAGAGAAGTAATAAGAGAAAGTGTTTCATGGTGCCGATATATCTTTTAAAATAATGGATCTAAAGTGCAAAAGTAACCCTTTCCGTATATCAAAAAAGGCCGTTAACAGTACTTTAATGAAGTTTGGGAGTCTGTTTCTTAGCCATCTCCTATTGTGTCTTCGTTTTCCATGTCTCACCGGTTAGGTTTACAACCATCGAATAGTCAACACCTTCGAGTTATAAAAAATGAAGAGGGACGCGATGTCTCGCGTCCCTCCAATTCAAACTCTTATAAAATCTTTAATGCTGTTGCATTAATCGATCACTGAAACTTTTTCAGTCAGTATTCCTGATGTTGTAAATACTCTCAGGATATAGACTCCCGGCACCATAGAGGATACATCCAACTGTTCCGAAAATTGAAGCGAATCAGTTGATTGGTATTCCTTGTTATCTACAATCTTGCCTGACATATCCATCATGACCATTCGTGATATTGTGGATTCCTTTGTTTGTGTATACAATACCTGTATGACGTCTCTCGTCGGATTTGGAAAAACCTGTAGTGTGGTATTTATGATACGATCATTAAATGGCTGCTGTTGTATTTCAACTACATCAAATGATTCACCTTCGATGATTGGTTCGTCGCTATCGTCTGGTGCTGCCAAGTTGGTGGATTGGTAATCTAACACACAGATGCTGAAAGTACCCTTCGTACCTGCATATCCCCATACGCGAACCCAGATGGTTTCGTTGGCAGTACCGGTGATCGTGATGACCGGCATTGTCGAGCCGTTGCCCTGGCTATTATCATCTTCACAGAAGATATATTCCAAATCTGCACAACCGCCACCTCTGTATACTTCCATCACGGCGTCTGTCAGCGTGCCAGCCGTCGTGCGAATCGTCACTACAGGATCAGTAACATCTGGCATCGTAAACCTGAACCAAACATCCTTGTAGTTATTATCAGGACACCAGCCCATTGGAGGTGGTGAACTTTCAGTAGCTCCAACATTTGAAGATGATGTATTAATACAAGTGTTGTTTACATTAAGGATTTTTGCGCTATCACATTCATTTTGTCCTAGTTCTGCACCTCCACTCGTTGTAAAACTCAACGGAGATGTCCATGCACTATAATCACCGGTACCGCAATTGGCCCTTACACGCCAATGATATGTAGTACCTGGAATTAATCCACCTAGGATGACCGTGGTATCGCTATAAGGACTTCCGGGAGCATTGGACCATGTTCCGTTAGGAACACGTGTTTGTACAGAATACGTTTGAGCGCCAGGAACTGACAACCAGGTAAAGGTGGCTGATGTTTCGGTGATATCAGTCGTAGCTGTCGATTCCGGAGCCAGACATGACACACCTAGTGTTGAGAAATAAGCAATATTCGACCACTCGCTGTATCCGGTATGACAGTTGCTTCTGACACGCCATTCGTAATGTGTGCCAGGTGACAACCCGGTGATCACATGCCAGGTTTCTGTAAAAGGACCTCCTGGAACATCGGTCCAGATAACACTTCCAGCCAATCGATATTGAAGATCATAGCTGTACGCGCCGCTGACAGACGTCCAATCTAAATTAGCAGATGTCTCTGTGATCGAATTGGTCCATAGTCCTGATGGGGCATAACATATGACAACACCTATTGTGGTAAAAGATACCGGATAGGTCCAACTACTATAGCCTCCATCTACACAATTTGCTCTTACACGCCATTGATATGTCGTTCCGGGATTTAAGCCGGTTGCGTTGATCCATGGGCTAGAAACAGGACTACCAAGCACTGCCACCCAGCTGCCTGTTGGTGTCCGGATCTCAACTGAATAACTCAAAGCACTTGATACAGCTGACCAACTCAATCTTGCTGACGTCTGTGTGATTTCTGATGTGGAAGGCCATGTAGGTGTATAGCACGTATAGCCTGAGGTGATAAATGAAGCCGGATATGACCATGGACTCAGCACATAATTGGCACACGTACTGCGCACACGCCATTCGTAGGCGGTGCCGGGTTGCAAACCAGAAAGCGTATGCCAGGTGCCATACCATGGGCCTCCAAACACATCATACCATGAACCGCCTGCGAGCCTGTATTGAAGGGTATAGTAGTGAGCTCCTGAAACCGCCGACCAATTGAGTGTCGCAGCATTATGAGTGATATTGGATGTGTTTAACGAATAAGGTGCCTGACAATATGAACCAAGTGTCGTAAACGTGATCGGGTCTGTCCAGTAGCTATATTGCCAATTGTTGCAAGTTGTTCTGACACGCCATTGATAAGTAGTGCCCGGTGTTAGATTATTGGCTGCTATCCAGTTGTTTGAGGTAGGACTATTAGGCAGATCATACCATTGGCCATTTAGCAAGCGAATTTGAACTGTATAATTATAGGCTCCCCAAACTGAAGACCAACTGAAATTGGCTGATGTCTGGGTGATATTTGATGTGGATGGCCATGTGGGCATACTACACGAGTACCCCAGTGTAGTAAAGTATGCCGGATATGACCAGGGACTCAGCACATAATTGTCACAAGTACTACGTACACGCCATTCGTAGGCGGTTCCTGGTTGCAAACCTGTAATGGTATGCCATGTTCCATTCCATGGGCCTCCGTTGACATTGTACCATGTTCCACCAGCGACTCTATATTGCAGGGAATAAAAATGTGCTCCATTGACTGCTGACCAACTTAGAGTCGCGGATGTCTGATTGATATTGGATGTGTTAAGCCAATATGGTGCATGACATTCCCCACCTGTGGTGGTAAAGGTGATTGGATTAGTCCAATAACTGTACTGCCAGTTATTACAATTGGATCTGACACGCCATTGATAGGTTGTGTTAGGATTTAAATTATTGACTGTAATCCATGAGCTATTGGTTGGACTGCCTGGTACATCATACCAGTTACCATTAATCTGTCGGATTTGTACAGTGTAGTTGAGCACACCCCATACGGATGACCAACTAAATGTAGCAGAAGAACTTGTGATATTTGAAGTCGAAGGCCATGTCGGTGTGTCGCATGAGTAACCTCCGAGGGTCGTAAATGAAACTGAATTTGACCACGGACTCAATTCATAATTATCACATGTGCTGCGGACGCGCCATTCGTAAGTTGTTCCGGGTTGGAGGCCTGTAATCGTGTGCCACGTTCCGTTCCAAGGTCCTCCGCCAAGGTTGATCCATGAATTGCTGCCTACGATTCTATACTGAATGGTGTAGAAATGAGCTCCGCTGACCGATGACCAGCTGAGTTTTGCACTAGTCTGGGTGATTTCTGTGGTATTGAGCCAATACGGAGCATGGCATTCTCCTCCCCCTGTAGTCGTAAATGTGATGGCAGATGTCCATGCACTGTATTGACCGCCGCCACAATTAGCACGTACACGCCACTGGTAGGTAGTGTTTGGACTCAAGCCATTGACGGTCACCCATGTGCTGTTGAAAGGTCCCCCCGATACATCATACCAAGTTCCGTTCAATAGACGGGTTTGTACTGTATAGCTTTGAGCGCCGCCTACAGAAGACCAGCTGAAAGTCGCAGACGTATTAGTAATATTAGACGTAGAAGGCCAGGTTGGTGTACCGCATGAATAGCCTAAAGTGGTAAACGTCTCGGTGTATGACCATGAACTGGACATTCCACCTCCACAGTTACTGCGGACTCGCCAATTGTAGGTGGTATTAGGCTGCAAACCACCGATATAAAGCCATGTATTTTGCCATGGACCCCCACCCAGGTCCTGCCAGGAGCCACCCGATACTCTCCATTGAATGGAATAGCTGATAGCGCCACTAGCGGCTGACCAGTCGAACGTAGCTGAATTCTCAGTTATGTAGTTGGTCTCGAGCCAGCTTGGAGGTTCGCAGTTGTAGGAACCACTCGTTGTAAACGTAATTGGTGCTGTCCAATAACTGTATTCGCCGCCCCAGCAATTGGCACTCACCCGCCATTGATAGGTCGTATTGGGTAGAAACCAGTTGACGGTGACGGTGGTATTGTTAAATGGACTTCCGGGGACAGTATACCATGTGCCATTTAGAACACGTGTCTGCACAGAATAGCTTTCCGCACCTGATACCGGCGACCAGCTAAATGTTGCCGAGGTCTGGGTAATATTGGAGGTGGAAGGCCATGTGGGGACACCACAGGAAGTAGGATCCTCAAAACCTGCTTCAGTGGTTGATGTATTTGATAACAGTAGCCTGTGATCATCTGTATCGTATGCAAACAAATTGCCATGAAACAAAAAACTGAACAGGAAAAGGATAATAGGGGTAAAAAAACTAGGGTTTTTCATAAAATGAAATTGAAATGTTAAAAAATCCGGATTCACTTTAAGGAGTGGATTCCTCATTTTACGCAATCTTCTTGTAAAGAAGCATTCTGATATGTCTCACCTGCTTGAGGCAGGCGTAATGGGTCGAGTGCAAATTATGAATTTTCCTTTATATGCGCTCAAAAATTATAATAAAAATTTCTATTCGTGGAAGGAAGGACTTGTCCATATTTAAGCTATGTCCTAACTGTTCATTCTATTGAATCAAATTCCTGACAGTGTAGCAAAAGCATCCTTTTGATTGCGGAATGGTACCTTTTGGAACCTTTTAGATCAGATATTACTTAAATGAATAATATACCTGTAATCACTTCTCATATTATCAATATCAACGCTATGAAAGGTTATAAAAGCAATATTGAAAAAGAAACG
>JBBRDL010000167.1:0-7493 GCA_038203965.1 Chitinophagales bacterium
TATCAACCCAAAATCACAGCTTCCGTCGATCCAGATGTTAATTTTATCTTAAAATACGAACTCCTTCGTACTAAAACTTCAGAAATACCTATTATTGTATACGAAACACTTCGTATATACTATGGCTAACGAAATAAGACCCACCGAAGGCGAACTGGAAATCCTCCAGATCCTATGGAAAAAAGGCCCATCCACTGTCCGGGAAGTCAATGATCAACTCAGCGACCTCCAGGACAAATCCATAGGCTACACGACCACCCTCAAGCTCATGCAGATCATGTTTGAAAAGGGCCTGCTGCGGCGCGATGACTCACAACGCACACACATCTACACAGCTGAAGTCAGGGAAGGCAAAATCCAATCCGCACTTTTGGATCGCTTCCTCCATGCAGCTTACAAAGGTTCGGCTTCTAAGCTCGCCCTTCAGCTTCTTGGCAACCATAAGACCACACCAGATGAACTCGCTCAAATCAAAGCCCTTATTGATCAACTGGAAAAAAATAAACCATCATGAACCTAACCACTTCCTGGATGCAGTCCGAATGGACTAAAGCACTTGGATGGACCTTTGTCCATTCTCTCTGGCAAATCGCCCTGATCGGTCTATTACTCTTTATAGTCCTACGAGTGATTCCGGGCCGAAAAGCACATATACGTTATACGATTTCGACGTTGGCACTTTGGTTGGTCGTAGTGATGTCATTATCGACCTTTATCATCATGCTGCCGGAGACTCGGGAGATGAAGGAGATTACAGGAAAGTTAGTCTTAATCGGAACAACAGAAACACGAAGCCTGGCAGATAAGATTTCTTTATGGCTTGAAGTCCGCATGCCGATGATGTTGACTGTATGGTCCGGAGGAGTTACTCTTCTCATGATCCGACTAGCCTTCAGTCTGGGATGGGTCAGACATATGCGCACGACTGCAACACATGAACCAGAGATACAGGTTATTTTAAATCAGATCATCCTCAAACTAAGATTAAATATCAAGCCGAAAACATCATCATCTGGTTTGGTTTCTTCGCCTGTGACCTTAGGCCATCTCAAGCCACTCATTCTTTTTCCGGTAGGCATCATCAATCAGCTGTCACCAAAAGAAGTGGAGGCCATCCTAACACATGAACTTGCTCACATCGTCAAGAGGGATTATTTATCAAATCTCATTCAATCCTTCATCGAAACCCTCTTCTACTATCATCCGATCACCTGGTGGATATCTGCAACCGTCAGATCCGAACGCGAAAACAGGGCTGATGATATAGCCGTGACATGGTGTGGTGATCATCTTGGGTATGCCAAAGCACTCATGACCGTGCAGGAAATGCAGATTCAGCAGGGTTCATCACTTGCCATAGGATTTGCATCCCGCAAAGGTGCCATGCTGGCCCGTATTCAACGTATTCTCAATCTCCCATATAAAAATCACAATCAAATGGAAAAAACAGTGCTGCTTAGCTTATCAACATTATGCTTCCTGGCCTTTACCTTAACCAGCCATACACCGCCTGATCCATCAGCTAAAGAAGTAAGCCAGATACCAAAGACCAGTAAAGTGACTGCCGAACGCATAGATTCTATCCCTACTGAGGGTATTTACCGAATCCACAAAAAAACCGACGAACAGGATATCTCGATCGAGATGGAAAATGGTGATATCAAAGAATTAAAAATAGACGGCAAAGAAATTCAGCCCGCAGATTATGATGCCTATGATATGGTCATTAATGATTTGTTTGGTGCTGTTGAAGGATCATCAAATGCAATGGGCTTCAATTTTAGGATTCCTGCTATACCTGCTATTCCAATGATCCCGGATAGGCCATATATGATCGAAGGATTTGAAATGCCAGAGATGCCGGAAATTCCTGAAATGCCAAACCTTGAATGGATGGAATCCTTAAACGGATTTAATTTTAATTGGTCAGGCGACCTATCAGATTTAGCTATGCTTGAAAGAGAAGGCCTTGGAAACCTCAGGATAATGACGGACAGCTTGCCGGGTGGAAATACGAGAATTATCATCATTAATGGTATGGATTCAACCGTCATTTGCACTGATCAAATGAGTTGGTCGGAAGGCAGTCCTTCTTTTTATTATCGAGGAGAGGGAAAAATGAATGACGAAGAAAGAAAGCGACACCAGGAAGAATGGCAGGGTCATGCAGAAGAATGGCGGGCACATGCAGATGAGTGGCGTGCGCAACAAAACGAATGGCGAAATCAATTTCGTCATCAAGCTGACAGAAGTCGTGCCGAAAAGGAAATCATGCGCGATATAAATAGAAATCAGTACCGTTTGACAGAGGAATCACAACGAGCGATTGATCAAGACCGAATGCGGGAGGAAATCCGACAGCAGGAATCTGGAATGACAGACCGCCAAAAACAATTGGAACGTGAACTAAGAACGATAGAATATCTGGACGCTTACCCACGCCTAAGCCTCAGTGATCAAATGGTTAAAGATGGTCTTATACAGCCAGGGGCCGAAGTAGAAGTCCAACTAACGCCTGAAAAACTGAAAATCAACGGAGAAAAAATGCCGGAAGTTATACACCAGAAGTATCTGGAAATCTATCAGCAACAACATGATGTCGAACTTTCCGGTAATTCGAGAGTAGAGTTTACCACCAAGAGCAAACAACGTATGTAATTCGTCCTCCGGAAGCATCTGTCTATCGAATAATAGGTGAGGCGCCTTGCGATCCCATTGAAATAGGGCTACCTTTTCAATCAATTGTTAACCGTTTAATTCTAATTAATCATCTTCATTATGAAACAAGCAAGTTTACTTATTATGTTATGCGCACTGTTCAGCATGTCTGCAGTAGCACAGTCCACGACCACCGTGGATAACACCACAAAACGTATCACGATCACCACGAAAAAAGTAGATGATAATGGCAAGACCGTAACAGAAACATGGATTGCAGAAGGAGATGAACCAACGAAACTGCTTGAAGAAATGGCGGTCAACCCTGACATCATCCAACAGGTTACGATTGAAGGCGACATTCAGAAAGTGGAAGGAGAACGACTTTTTCTATTCAGATCAGCAGGAGACAATGTAACCATTGAAGGAACACTCGACCCGCTGGCAACGCCTCTAAAGGAAGACAAGGTGATCGTCATCACCAAAGACATGAATGATCAGGTAATCACAGAAGATCATGTGGGCTACTGGCATGGAGATGGAAAAAAATCTAGAGCTTATGCATATGTCAATGTTGGTGAGAAGAAATCCAATTGTGCAGCACTCGGAGTTTTTGCCGATGCCCATGGTGATATGTTTGGAGCACACATCAACAAATTGATCGATAAAGGTGCTGCACAGGAAGCTGGTATGCTGGAAGGTGACATCATCAAAAACATCGATGAATTTGATGTCAACGATTATTCAACCTTGTTTTTTGCACTATCGCACTACAGACCAGGTGACAAAGTCACTGTAAAATATGAGCGTGATGGAAAATTTCTGAAAACGAAAGCAACCCTCAAAGACTGGGCATCCATGCCGGGTTTTGAAAACAAAGCAAGAACCGATTGCGGTCCATCAGAAGTCCCAGCCGATAAACATACTGATCAGCCTATAACAGATGATCCATCTTTTGTCCCCAATATCCAACCGCTTGAACTTGAAGATGCCCGCATCTACCCTAACCCAACAGATGGTGTATTTGCTTTTTCATTTTCTACCAAACAAGCTGGTCCCTTAACCATATCTATCACTGATGCCAATGGCAAGGTCATTTTTCGGGACTTGAACGATAACACTGCCGGTTACTACAACCGTGACATAGATATCAAAGATTTTCCGCAAGGCAACTACATCATTTCCGTGAGCCAGGGCGACAAGGTCTTTACGCAGCAGATATCAAAACAATAAGGTTACTTTCATACCAATATAGTTTTATACAAAGCCGTAAGCATTTGCTTGCGGCTTTTTTTATGACTCTATACTCCGGCGGCTGCAAGACGCCGCTACAAGTTTTCACTCACGCCTAGCGGGCGTGATCTACGCTTCGATTTTCATTTCTTAATCTCTTACTTTATTACCCTCTTACCCTCTTACTGTCTTACACCGCAGGTTCCTGCTGACTCAAACAATGAAAACTCCCTAACCCCCAGATTATATCCGTCGAATCTATACCGACTACTTCTCGTTCCGGAAAACAATCCTTAAGAATGTCCAGGGCTTCCTCATCCCGCTTGCATCGGAATGTAGGTACGATCACATGTAGGTTGGAAATATAAAAATTGGCATAAGAGGCAGGTAAACGCTGGTCATTATAGTACACCGGATCAGGCATCGGAAGTTCGACAATCGTTAGCGCCCGGTCATCCGGCAATCGCATTCCTTGTAACTGTTTAAGATTCCGCTTCAGCAGCGAATAGTTTTCATCCTGCTTGTTATGTTCGATGACGGTGATCACCGAATCCTCTTTGAAAAAACGTACAGTATCATCAATATGCCCGTCAGTATCATCACCGATGATGCCTTCATCCACCCACAGAATATGCTCAACACCGTAATAATCGATGAGGTATTGTTCGATCTCTCTTTTTGAAAGATGTGGATTTCGGTTTGGATTGAGCAGGCAGGCGGTCGAGGTAATGAGTGTTCCTGCTCCGTTAAAATCCACACTGCCTCCTTCCATGATGATACCCGGATGATAGACCGGGATATTATAAGCACTGCCGATCAGTGTAGGAATCACATCATCGAGATCGAAGGGAGGGTATTTTCCTCCCCACGCATTGTGGCCCCAGTCTACGATCACTTTTGGCTTTCTGCTATCAGGATTGATAAGAAATGCCGGTCCATGATCCCTGCACCAGGCATCGTTTGTAGGGTGATGATAAAATCGGATGCGGTCCATTGGTACCTCATACGCTTGTAGTATTTCTCTCGCCTGTCTTTCCATCACATCACCCGATACATTGATATGCACGTATTCCCCGGCCGTCAGGATTTTGATAAACAGCGCGTAGGAAGGATAGATGGTTTCGATTTTACCGGGCCATGTATCTGGATTGTGCGGCCAGCTAAGCCAGGTAGCCGTGTGCAACGCAAACTCGGCTGGGAAATAATAGCCCGCTGCTGCCGGTGTCAAATCACTCATCGATATATCTTCTGGTGATGGGTTGATAGGAATCGATCCTACGGTCTCTGAGAAATGGCCAGTGGGTACGGTACTGATCTGTTTTGTCGGTATCTATTTCAACAACGATAGTCTCTTCCTGATCAAAAGAGGCCTGATGCAGAATCGAGCCAAATGGATTTGAAACAAATGATCCACCCCAAAATTTCATGCGCCCTTCCTGTTCAAAACCTACGCGGTTTACACTCACGACATGCACGCCATTAGCAACTGCATGGCTTCGCTGAATAGTCTGCCAGGCATTGTATTGTTCGGTATTGGTGGCATCATCTTGTGATGTAGCCCAACCGATCGCCGTGGGATAAAATAATATTTCAGCACCCATCAGCGATGTAATCCGCGAAGCTTCAGGATACCATTGATCCCAGCATATCAGGACGCCAATGGAGGCAAATTTTGTTTTGAATACTTTATATCCCAGGTCGCCGGGGGTGAAGTAAAATTTTTCATAATAATTGGGATCATCAGGGATATGCATTTTCCTATATTTTCCAAGATACGAGCCATCTGCATCTATTACCGCGGTGGTATTATGGTACAAACCCTGTGCTCTCTTTTCAAACAACGAAGCAATGATGACGACACCAAGTTCGGCTGCAACTTTTGCCAGTGTCTCCGTGGAGGCACCAGGTATTGACTCAGCAAGTGCGAAGTGATCATAGTTCTCCTCATCGCAGAAATACAATGAGGTGAATAACTCCTGCAAGCAAACTATCTGAGCACCTTTTTGATGTGCATCCCTGATACCCACGATAGCTTTGTCAAGGTTTGCAGCTTTATCCGCTACACAACTCATTTGAACAAGACCGATGTTGATTTTACCCATATATGTATTGTTGACGCAAAAGTAGTGGTTTATAAGCTTATAAGCTTATAAGCTTATGGGCTTATAGGCTTATGGGTTTATAAGTTTATGTGCTTATAGGCTTATAAGTTTATGAGGTTATAAGTTAAATTGGTAAATTAAAAGTGGGAATTGTTGACTGTTGACTGTTGACAGCTGACTCCTGAAAGCTGACAGCTTTTTAACAACTTTGCTATCTTGCCCACGTTAACAGAAGTGATCATGAAACTAATCAGCTGGAATGTCAATGGTGTCCGTGCTGTGGCGAAAAAGGGATTTGCACATCAGGTCAAAACGTGGGATGCAGATTTTATATGCTTGCAGGAGACAAAGGCGCAGGACGATGAAGTTCGTCTTGCCTTAAAGGATTTGGAAGGGTATGAAATCTATTCTTCCTCCGCTGTGCGCAAAGGGTATTCCGGTACAGGCCTTTTGACCCGGCACAAACCATTGAATGTATCCTATGGCATAGGGATAGCGGAGCATGATCAGGAGGGTAGAGTAGTCACTGCAGAATATGATCAGTTTTTTGTTTTGACGACCTATGTCCCGAATTCTGGTAGTGAACTTGGCAGACTCGATTACAGGCAACAGTGGGACAGGGATTTCAGGTCTTATCTTACTACCCTGCAAAAGAAAAAGCCTGTGATCGCTTGTGGTGATTTCAACGTGGCTCATCAACCAATAGACCTGGCAAGGCCAAAAGAAAATTATAATAAAACCTCCGGGTATACCCAGCCTGAAATTGATGGCATGCATGCGCTTCTCAATGCAGGTTTTACGGATACCTACCGACATCTGCGCCCGGAAGAAAAGGGATACAGCTGGTGGAGCGCAAGATTTGGTGCCCGGCAGAAAAATATCGGATGGCGTATAGATTACTTTCTGGTATCAAGCCAACTCATGCCTTCTGTGGCAGACAGTTTTATCATGCCAGATGAAATGGGGAGTGATCATTGCCCGGTCGGCATCATCCTCAAGTAATCACTAAATAAGCTACTAACCTTCTATGCCCAACCACCAATAAACTCATCAACCACATAAAATGCTTAAAAAACAATATACCAAGGGAGACCTCACCATTATATGGCAACCGGAACTTTGTATCCATTCAGGTGTTTGTTTTCACAGGTTACCGGCTGTGTTTAAACCACGGGAACGGCCCTGGATCCAACCTGAAGCAGCAGATAGTACAGTACTGATTGAAACAGTCAATGCCTGCCCTTCAGGAGTTCTTTCTATAAAAAACTTAACTTCACAAATTTCAACTATGGAATCATCAACACCTGAAATAACAATACCTGAAAAAAGCAAAGTAAAAGTGTTTGAAAATGGCCCGGTCAGGGTATTAGGGCATTGCGAAATAACACTGGCAGACGGCACAATCGTTGAAAAACCAAACGGCATTTCATTTTGCAGATGTGGCGGTTCTTCCAATCTTCCCTTTTGTGATGCGAGCCACAGGACGAATGGGTTTAAGGG